>NZ_JTEV01000006.1 GCF_000786105.1 Bdellovibrio sp. ArHS | reverse complement strand
AGGAGGCCGTGCTGAACGGAGCACCGATAAAGTATTTCCTCCGCACCAAATCCCTCGCGCTCACAACCAGACTCCTGGATCAGTTTCTGATTGTTTCTATAATCCAGCCCGAAGCCGCGCCGACCTTCGTGGCCTGAGTGACGCCTTTGCAGCTGTATTGACCGTTAGGAAGCTTCGGTCCCAGGACGGCAGAGTTGACACCGATGATCTTAAGGACGCCTGCTTTATGATAGAATTGCGGGCCGCCCGAGTCGCCCTGGCAGATGGATGTTTCGGCGCCGGGCACAGTCCAATAGCGATCTTCCGCACGATGATAAAGTGAATTGATTTTCAGGATGCCGCGATGAAGTTGGCCAAGGTAAGCATAGATGTCCTGATTTCTTTTTCCCGTGTAGTCTTTGGAGCGCCCATAGCCATACACATAGACTTCTTCATTTGAATAGTCCGCCTGTGGATCGGTGTCGAAAGCGACGGGGTTAAAACCATCGGGGATCGTGCCGTCGAAACGGACGACCGCGATATCATGATCGAAAAATTTTCGCGTGCTGTTGTAGTTCGGATGAATCTTCCAGTCGACGCCGTGGCGTTGTGCCTGAGCGCGCTGATACATGGAGTATTTTTTGTTGGTAAAGATAATGTTGACGCCCGATAAAGTGGGTAGACGTTGTTTGTCGAAGCAGTGTCCCGCTGTCAAAGCGCTATGGGGTCCGATCAAAGTGCCTGTGCAAAAACCCAAACTTTGTCCCCAGCGGTTCGTCATTTCGACAAGGATCACACTGCGCGCAGCTTCCGTGACTCGTTCTGTGATCGCCTGACCGCCGATAACTGCCGAATCTGATTCTGCGATCAGCGTATCGTGAGAACTGATATCCGGAGAACAAGCTGTGAATAGGGCCGTGGACACGATTAACAACAGTGACTTTTTCAAAATTTTCTCCTTGCATGGGCGGGTTGTTATAGCGGGACTTCGCAGTTCACTCAGGTGACGATACGGTAAGTTGTGAAAAGACATGGCTGATGTTGGGACGGCGCGAGGCATTTTTCTTGCGCGATGACAGACGCAGGACTACCGTAGGGAAGTCATTTTCCATCTAACATAAGGAGTTAATATGGCGAATATCACTCTTAAAGGAAATCCAGTTAAAACATCTGGAGAACTTCCAACCAAAGGAAGTACGGTCAAGGACTTCAAACTTGTAAAAAATGATTTGTCTGAAGTGTCCCTGGCTCATTTCGCGGGAAAAAAGAAAGTACTTAATATTTTTCCCAGTGTTGATACGGGCACTTGCGCGGCCTCAGTACGAAAATTCAATCAAGAGGCGGCGAAGCTGAACAACACGATTGTTTTAAATATCTCGGCGGATCTGCCCTTTGCCCAAGCTCGTTTCTGTGGCGCAGAAGGAATCAAGAACTGTGAAACAGTTTCGTCTTTCCGCAGCGGTTTTGGCAAAGAATGGGGCTTGCAAATTGAAGATTCTCCGTTGGCGGGACTTCTTTCTAGAGCCGTAGTTGTGCTTTCTGAAGACAACAAAGTTCTTCACGCTGAGCAAGTTTCTGAGATCGTTAATGAACCAAATTATGAAGCGGCCTTGGCGGCAGTCCTCGCTTAAAGTTTCTTGCGGGCGAGACGTCTCCGTCTCGCCACCGCAGATTAAGACGTTTTCTTCTCTTTCTCGAAAGAAATCTCAAATTCAATCAAGCTTGAATAAAATAAAATTCACCGTCTCGTCGTGAGATATTTTCCATCCGTAAAGAAACTACGCGCTTTGAGTAAAAAATCGCATTGCAGATTTGCAAGAATTCTAATCAGACAGCGGTGGACTTTGGCCGTTTCTTTACAAACCTCTGATCAGGCCAAAGCGATTCGTTTATAATATTAAAAGAATGAGCTTTTAAACTATTGTTCAACAAGGACGTTTTATGAGTGAACAAGAGTCAGCTTTCGATCTGCAGGAGCTATTTTTTTCGAAAACGGATCAAAAAGGAATTATTGAATCCGGCAATGCCGTTTTTGTTCGTGTCAGCGAGTACACCGAAGAAGAATTGCTGAGGCGTCCGCACAATATCATCCGTCATGAAGATATGCCTCGGTCCGTGTTTAAACTCTTTTGGACCTTTCTTAAAGAAGGCAAGCCGATCGCTGCCTATGTCAAAAATAGAAGTAAAAATGGGAAGTATTACTGGGTGTTCGCCATGGCCTTCCCTATGCGCGATGGATACCTTTCTATTCGACTGAAGCCCACTTCGGTTTATTTCGCCAAAGTTCAGGAACTCTACAAACAGGTCCTTGCTCAGGAAGCCGATGGCGCGACATTGGAAGAGGGTGTGGCTTTGATTCAGCAGGCGCTTCGTGGATTTGGTTTTGCCAGTTACGACGATTTCATGAAACAGGCTCTGGTGGAAGAAATTGTTTCCCGGGATTCTTTGTTAAAGGAGCGTATCGGGCACGCTCTGCGGAAAGCAAAATCAGCACAGGGAAATATAAACGAGTTTGCGCAGCTGGTGGATAAATGTTTGACTGCGACCAGGCAGTCCTTTGCAAAAACACGGCAGATGTTCGTTAAGATGAATGACCTGGTCCAAGAGTCTCGGGCTATCGTAAAAACCTGTCGTGACGTCAAATTTGTCACAGTGAATTTGACAATTTCCTCGGCAAAGCTGGGTGATGCGGGGAAGCCTTTAAGTGTTGTCTCGAACAATCTTGAAAGGCTGACGGAAGAAATCGCCACGATTTCCGCCAATTTCGAAGAGATCTTTCAGAATTACGAAAAATCTGTTTTTGCGATGTACAGCTCCATTGCGACGTCTCGTTTTCAGATCGAGATGATGAAGCATTTAATGGACGAGCATTTTCAAAAGAACGATGCGGCGGGTGAGTCGACGGAAGCTCGGGAAAAACTATTGTTCTTTAATAGTTCGCTTTTGATGGACCTCATTGGTGCTAACTTTAATAAAGTGACAACAACTTCCAAGGAGCTTATTCAGGCGAACAAGTTGCTTTTGTCCTCGATCGAAGCTCTTGCCAAAGTGACCAATGGCATGGGTGTCATTCATGTCGTTGGAAAGATTGAAATGGCGCGGACGGGAAGCAAGTCGGAATCTTTGAGTGCCCGACTGCAGGAGATGGAAGCTCTCACAGAGACGTTTAAAAAAAGTCTTAAAAACCTTGAATCAGAATGCCAGAGCGGACTTGCGATGTGTTCAGAGCTTGTTCAACATAATCAAACGATGACCAATGACCTTGGCAAAGCGGGTGATTTGATCGCGATCTAATTCTTCATGACTTCTCTGTCGTCACGGATCTCTTCGAGAGCAAGTGACGCTATTTGTGTCCCTTTTTTGGTGTCTGTGGATTCTTTAAACACCTTCTCGTGTTTCTAAACAAAATTACCTCACTTTCAGAGTTTTCCCTGTCAGGCATGATCTTTGGATTGTTTCGCTTCGGAATTTGGGCTGGCTGTAATTCTTGGGGCAACTGGTCCGACTCTAAATAATGCACGTAAATCATAAAGTCGGAGAAATACTATGAAAGCGTTTACGAAAGCGCTAATGGCGGTGTCTTTAATGACGTCGCACTTGGCACAAGCCTCAGGCATTGAAGATCTTCCTAGTTTTGAGGAAGAGACCGTTGTCAACCAAACCCCGGCCCCGGTGGTTGCATCGGAGACACCGGTCACGGCCGCGCCGGTGGCGAATCTGCTTGCCGGTTCCGTTTCGATCAACTCCATTTCTAGAAAGTCCAATGGAACAATTTATACCGTCGATCTAAGGCAAGCACTGTCTTTAGTCAGAGTAGATCTGCGAGTGACCGCACAAAAACTAAAAGTGCACGGTATGACTCTAATCACGGATACAGGCTTGCGTGTAGACGTAAAAAGTTTAAAAAACTCGGCCGTTCTTGAAGCGGGTGCCGTGGTTTCTTCTGAAAGTTTGAACCAAAGTGACCGTGTCGCAGCGATCGAAGTGGTCGCAGAATCTTACGGTGCTGAGGCGAATATGCTTTTAACTGCGATCGCGGATAGAGACGTGCCGGTAATGAAGCTGCGTTCGATCGCAGCGCCTATTCAGCCTTCGCGACCGGTGCCACCGCCACCGCCGGTAACGCCGCCGAAGGCAGAGGAGTCTCGTCCACAGCCGTACCAACCATCGGAGTCAGACTATATCATCAGCACAGGCGACCGTGTTTATTATAATAACTCTGTTGGGGTCGTCCTGGGTGTCTATTCGAATGGAAAAGTGAACTTGAAGCGCGAAGGGTACTATGACACGACGGTTTCGTTGGATCAGCTTGCAAAATCGGTAAGATGCACCTCTAAAGGACGTATTTGTGTGAAGGATGTAGTCCTGGTTTCTGGTGGCATGGGAAAGGCAAAAGAAGTCTTTACCAATGGCAAAGTGCTGGTCGTTCGTGAAGGATATTACGACTCTTTTGTTGATGCAGATTCTATCGGCAAGGAAGTAGACTGCTTGGGCTCTATCTGCAAAGGCAGCAATGTCATTTATTCATCCTCGGCAGGTAAGATTAAAGCTATTTTCGATGTTAAAAAAGCGGTGCTTTCTCGTCCAGAGTACTATGACACTGTCGTCGATGTAGGCCTTATTGCCGCAGAAGTAAATTGTACTCCCAAAAAAGGCATTTGTAAGGGTATGCACGTTCATTATTCTGGGTCTCAAGGCTTAGTTAAGGCCGCTTATGCAAATGGGCATGCTCTCATCGCAAGAGATGGCTACTACAATTCATTCCCGCATGAAGATTCATTGGCGCCAGAGGTCAAGTGTGACCGTGGGATCTGCCAAGGGGACCGGGTTTACTACAGTAATAGTTCGGGCGTAGCGGAAAAAGTTTTCAAAGGTATTATCCGTTTTAAACGCTCGGGATATTACGATGCTTATCCAACCTCCGATCAAGTGTCACCGGCAGTGAGATGCGAAAAAAACAATCGCATCTGCCAGGGGGACGCGATTTTTTATAATGGGTCCCAAGCCGTCGCGGCTGAAGTTTATGCCAATGGCATCGTCATGGTGAAACGCAGCGGGTATTATGATACTTACGTTCACTCTGACAGACTTGCCAAACGAGTTCGATGAATCGAAACGGCAATGGCAAGTTCTTAGAAAATAGAAATTGAATACAGATTAAATATTTTTTGGAGATTTTATGAAAAAACAATTTATCTTAGGAATGTTGGTCGCTTCTACCGTGATGCAGGCGATTCCCGCGAAAGCGGATAAGGAAACTATCGGCAATATTATTGGTGGTGTTATCGGCGGCGCTATTGGCTCGCAAATTGGCAAGGGCAATGGCAATACTGCGGCGATTATCATCGGCTCGATTGCCGGTACAATGATCGGCGGTCAAGTGGGGCGCGATCTTGACGAAGCTGATCGCCGTGCTTTCAATGAGGCCCAACAACGTGCTTTGCGTGAGCAGTTGAATCAACGTACGGACTGGGATGGGCGATCTTACGGTTCCCGTTCGGGAGCGCGAGGAAGCTTCACCTCGACTCGTGAAGGCTATAATGTCAGAACCAATGAATATTGCCGTGAGTACGTCAGCGTAATTCAAGTTCGCGGTCGTACAGAAGAAACACGCGGTATTGCTTGTTCCCGCGCCGATGGATCCTGGTATGAGGTTCAAGAGACCGAAATTCGCTTTGGCTCTCGTCCCGACAACTCTCGTCCGCCACGCTTCCCGGATCGTCCGCAAAGACCTGAGCGTCCACCTATGCCGCCGCCAGTTCAGTCTTTGCGCGAAGGCACTGCAATGATTGACAACATTACGCGCCGAACAGGCGGCGAGTGGTATCGCCTTTTACTGCGTCAGCCTTTGCGCCTAGAGCGTTTGGAGTTGATCGTGTGGTCACAGCGTCTTAAAGTTCACGAAGCCAGTGTGGTGACTCAATCTTCCGCACGAATTCCAGTTCAGCAGTTGACGAATGGCCCTGTCTTAAATGCGGGATCATCAGTGATTTCTGAAAATTTGAATATTCGCGAAGCCATTGTGGCAATTGATCTACGTCTGGAGTCTTACGGTGGTGTTTCTGCCGCGATCGTGAAAGCTTTGTCATTGGATGGTTATCCGGAACTTCAATTGAATATGCCGCGTCCTCCGGCGCCGCCAGTTCAGCCGGGCCGTCCGCCTGTCGATGACGGTCGTTCGTTGAAGGGCTTCTGCGCGGATCAAGATCACCAGCAATTCTACGCTGCGAAAAATTTTGCGTATGCAACGAATGGTTTGGATATGACGGAGTCCGCGGCGACTCAATGGGCGTTGGATTACAATAGTACTCACCGCTGCGGTACGCTTACAGAATATAAAGATCGCTTCTCAGCACTCTATAGTGTTGCTTATGCCACAGATGGATTGGATATGACGACGACGGCAGCCCGCGCTTATGCTCTTAAGAATGTGGAGAACGTGACAGTACAAGAAGCAAATAAAATGGCTGTCGATCTTCGTGCGGCAAAAGGCTTCGCTTACGCGAGCGACGGCTTAAATATGACATCAACGGCGGCGGCGACATTTGGACGTAACTGGGTGGAGTCGGGCTGTGAAGATGCGTCTTTTGTTAACCATACCATTTGGCCGAAGTTCAGAGATGAATACCGCTTCGCCTATTCATCCAGTGGTTTGAACATGACCGCAGATGGGGCCGTGAAGTACGCGGTTAATAAGGTGGCAAGTATGACTCGTTGTGGTTACTTGTTGCGTCGCTAGATCTAGAGCGAAAGTTAGATGAAGTCAGGGCCTCCGTTGCGGGGCCCTTTTTGTTTTCAAGTGCGACAAAAGAGCGACGCCAAAAGTGTCGCCTGTCTAATTTTGAGACAGCTGTCGAAACTTTAGAGGGAATATATCCGTCGCTCAGGATCTCTTCATCGGGCACGGTCTTTGGAGGTTAGCGTTCGGAATAAAAACGAGGAGCGTTTATGAATCGTCGTCTGCTTGTCAAAATGATGGCAGCTTTAAGCTTGATACAAAACACAGCTTTTGCGCAAACAATTGATGACCTACCTAGCTTTGATGACGTCGACCTGGCGCCGCCAACAACTTCTGTTGAACAGCCTGTAGAACAGCAGCCAGTAACGCCGAAACCGGCGGAAAACACTTCAGCACCCGTGACTCAATTCGCAGGATCGGCATCGCTCAATTCCATTTCGCGTAAGTCGGGCGGAACACTTCATACATTGAAGCTTTCTGAAGCTTTAACGCTATTACGTTTAGACTTAAGAGTCACCCAAAGCAGAGTTAAGATTCACAAAACCACTTTAGTTACAGAACAAGGTCAAAGAATTGACGTCCGTCAGCTTTCACAAACAGACGTTTTGGCGACTGGCGCGGTGGTGGCATCTGAAAACTTGACGGCCAACGCTCGCATCGTGTCCATTGAAGTTTTGGCTGAATCTTATTCGGCGGAAGCAGATGTGATGATCACTGCTTTAGCCAGCGATTCTGTACCTAAAATGACGGTGACGGTGGAAATAGCAACCGCCCCCGTAACACCGACGCGCCCCTCTACACCTCCTCCGCCGCCACCGCCGGGGGGTGTTCGTCCCGATCGTCCTGCGACTTATGAAGACAATGTCATTCGTGTCGGCGATGAAGTACTTTATGCCAGGAGCTATCCGGGAGTTGTGACCTATATCTCGGCCTCCGAAACCCGCGTTCGTCTTAATGGCTACGGTGAAAACCGGGTCTCTATGAGTGATCTAGCCAAAGCAACTCGCTGTCAGCAAAACGTCTGTGCCGGAGATGAAGGAGTTTACGCCAGTGCCTACAAAGCAACGGTGGTTAAGACCTATTCGAACTCATTGATCATGGTGCGCCTGCGAGGCTACGCCCAAGAGACCTTCATTTCTTTGCGTGAATTCGCAAAGGCGGCCCGTTGTGTGAAGAATATCTGTCAAGGTGATCGCGGCATTTATACAGGAGGCTATTCAGTGTCTGTTGTCAGTGCATTTGAAAACGGCCTGTTGGAGGTGAAGTTCGCTGGATATGCATCCACCAGTTTCATCGATGCTCAAAATTTCTCTAAAGCCTCTTCTTGCAACCGAGAACGCACGATGTGTGCGGGCGCGGATATCCTTTATTCGGGCAGTTACCCGGGCCGTGCTTTGGAGTTTTATGATAATGGTCAGGCGTTGTTCCAGTTGGATGGCTACAGTGGGTCCGCCAGTGGTCATGTCAATGATCTTGCTTATTCAGTCCGGGATGCTCGTATTGGCAGAACGTATCTTTATTCGGGCTACTATCGCGCGACTGTGATTGCGGTGTATTCAAACGGTATGGCGCGGGTCCATTTAGCCGGCTACTCCGGCAGCAGTATTGTGAGAGTTCAAGATTTAAAATAGGAAAAGTTTTAACGGATTGTTTTATTAACCGAAGGAGACTTCATGAAAAAGAAACTGGTACTTGGCTCGTTGGTTGTCGTGTCTGTGATGCAATATGCGAGTCCCGCATTTGCTGACAAAGAGACGATCGGCAATATTATCGGTGGTATTATTGGCGGCGGTATTGGTACGCAAATCGGTAAAGGTAATGGTAACAAAGCGGCCATTATTATCGGTGCCATTGCGGGAACTATGATCGGCGGTAAAGTTGGTCGTGATATGGACGAGGCTGATCGTCGCGCGTGTGAAGAAGCACAACGCCGTGCTTTGCGCAACCGTCTTGGTGAGCGTGAGGACTGGGATGGTCGTCGTTATGGCGGTCGTACCGGTGCTCGTGGATCCTTCACAACAACGCGTGAAGGTTATAACAATCGGACTGGCGAATATTGCCGTGAATACAACTCTGTGATTTATCTGAATAACCGCTCTGAGGAAACTCGCGGTATTGCTTGTTCTCGCCCCGACGGTTCTTGGTATGAGGTCCGTGAAACAGAAGTGCGTTTCGGCGGTCGTGGTAACGGTCACAATGGTCCGGGTCGTCACGAGCCGACTCAGCCACCGCGCTATCCAGAGGTTCCTTCGCGTCCACTTCCTCCTCCGCCCCCATCTTCTTACCAAGCTCGGTATGAGGGTTCGACTCGCATCGTGAATGTGACTCGTCGTACGGGTGGTGAATGGGTGCGTGTGACTTTAAGACAACCATTGTCTTTGGAACAGATCGAAGTTCATGCTTTGGCGGCGGGATTAAAAATCCACGAAGCAGTTCTTTACACGGATAGAAATGAGCGCATCCAGATCCGTCAATTGACTCAAACAGGCACGATCTATTCTGGTGGCGCTGTCATTTCAGAGAGATTGAACTCTCGCGACCGCGTCCAAGTGATTGATCTTCGCGCCGAGTCTATGGGCGGAAGTGCGGATCTTATTGTGAAGGCGATCTCCAATGAGGCTTATCCGTCACTGAGTGGTTCTCGCTACTAGTGCCAATTCGGAGCTACTAGCTTCCTCGACGCCAGTCTATGACCAAGAGTGTCTAGACTGGCTTTTTTGTCTCTAAAAGTCGATAGTGAGTGGGTTTAAAAATAAGGAGCTCACTCATGTCTAAATTGCGTGTTGGTATCAACGGTTTTGGTCGTATCGGTCGCGTTCTATTCCGTGCAGGTTTTGAACAATTTGAAGTAGTCGGAATCAATTCTTTGGATAGCATTGAAGGAAATGCGCATCTTTTGAAGTACGACTCTGCCCACGGCATCTTCCCTGCGGAAGTTTCGGTTCAAGGCCACGACTTAGTTGTTAACGGCAAAAAGATCCATGTTTCTAAAACACGCAATCCCGCAGAGATTCCTTGGAAAGACTGGGGCGTTGACCTGGTTTTAGAATGTACGGGAGCTTTCAAAGATAAAGCTGAGTTCATGCAACACATCACTGGTGGAGCGAAACGCGTTCTGGTTTCAGGCCCTGCGGAAAAAGGGGCGGATTTGACAATGGTTTATGGTATCAACCATGAGTCATACGACCCGGCAAAACACCACGTGGTTTCTAACGCTTCTTGCACCACGAACTGTCTAGCGCCATTGGCGAAAGTTCTTAACGAGTCTTTCGGTATCGAGCACGGCACCATGATGACAGTTCACTCTTATACGAATGATCAAAAAATCCTGGACGCTCCTCACAAGGACTTGCGTCGTGCCCGTGCCGCTGCCGTGAGCATGATTCCGACGACGACCGGTGCCGCAAAGAACGTGGGCTTGGTTCTGCCTGAATTGAAAGGCCGTATTGACGGTATCTCTATTCGTGTGCCAACTCCGAATGTTTCTCTTGTAGATTTCACCTTCACAGCAAAAAAGGACGTGACGAAAGAGTCAGTGAACGAAGCCTTGATTGCGGCTTCTCAAGGCGCTTTAAAAGGTGTTTTGGCGGTTGAACACAACGAACTTGTCAGCGTCGACTTCAATGGCAATAAACATTCTTCTATCGTCGACTTGGCTTCGACAATGGTTGTCGGTCCTCGTATGGTGAAAGTTCTTTCTTGGTATGATAACGAGACGGGCTTCTCAAATCGCATGGTGGACGTGGCTCACTACATGGCAAAAAAAGGACTCTAAGGTCTGGCGGCAGTGGAGGCGTCGGTCAGGCGCCGCAATTGAAGTAATAAAGGATATGGAATGGCTAATGGTCTAAAAGGCATTAAAACAGTGCGCGATTTTGAACTTGAAGGCAAAGTGGTTTTCCTGCGTCTGGATTTGAATGTGCCTATGGAAAACGGCAAGATCACAGATGAGAACCGCATCACGGCGTCTTTGCCGACGATCAAGTATTGCATGGAAAAAGGTGCAAAACTGGTGATGGCTTCTCATTTGGGACGTCCTAAAACAAAGGAAGACAAAGAGTTTTCGCTAGAGCCTGTGGCGAAGCGCCTGCAAGAGCTTCTTAGCGCGGAAGTTATTTTGGTTGAGGATCCGGATTCAGATGCTCCCAAACATCTTCTGCAATCATTGAAAAAGAATCAGTTGATCCTGCTTGAAAACGTGCGTTTCGAGGCGGGAGAAACCAAAGACTCTGTAGAGTTTGCGCAAAAAATTGCCAACTACAGTGATATCTATATCAACGATGCTTTCGGGGCCTCGCACCGCGCGCATGCGACCATTCATGCTTTGCCTTCAGTGATGAAGGATAAAGGCATTGGCTTTTTGATCGAAAAAGAGATCACGATGTTGGATTCTCTTTTACAGAATCCAAAGCGTCCTTACTTGGCTTTAATGGGCGGTTCCAAAGTTTCCGACAAAATTGCGGTTATCGAAAGATTGATGGATGTCGTTGATGGCTTCATCATCGGTGGCGCGATGGCGTACACTTTCTTAAAGGCCCAAGGAATTTCTGTCGGGAAATCATTGGTTGAAAACGACAAACTGAAGTATGCAAAAGAAATGATCGAGCGTATCGAAGCTCGCAACAAAACTATTCTGTTGCCCGTCGACCATGTCACGACAAAGTCATTCGGTGATACAGCAAGCGCGCGCACGACCAAAGATGTTGTCATCCCTGACGATGAGTTGGCGGTGGATATTGGTCCTAAAACTATCCAAAACTATGCGACAGCTTTGCGCGAAGCCGGAACTATTTTCTGGAACGGCCCTATGGGCGTTTTTGAAACGCCAGCCTTTGCCAAAGGAACTTTCGGTGTGGCTCAGGCCATTGCGGAAAGCAACGCGGTGAAGATTGTTGGCGGCGGGGACTCGGCAGCCGCGGCGGAAGCGTCGGGCTTTGCTGACAAGATGACTCATATTTCAACTGGTGGCGGGGCGTCTCTTGAATACCTTCAAGGCGACAAACTTCCGGGGCTTGAAATCCTGAGATTGAAAAGATAGTCATGAATCTTTTTTCTTCTCAGATCCATATTGCGCTTCCTTATCTGAGCATTTTGGTTCTGATGTACTTTGCCTTGACCGTAAACGTGATCCGCAATCGTTGGAAACACCGAGTGGGATTAGGGTCGGGGCAAAACCCCTTGATGGAACAGGTTATACGTATTCACGGAAATTTCGGTGAATACGTGCCTTTTTTGTCATTGATCTTGATTGTTCTAGAGTTCAATAAAGCCACGCCAGTTTTCCTTCATACTTATTGGATTCTGTTGATTCTTTCCCGAGTGGCGCATGCGTGGGGGCTTTGGGGGTCTCGCTCGGTCAGTCGAGGTCGAACCTTAGGAATGACTTTGACGGGCGTGGTGATGCTCGGCTCTTCGGTGATGTTGCTGGTTCAATTTTTTAAATAGGGGGCCGTGATGAAAAAAATCTTTGCTGCGAACTGGAAGCTTTTCAAATCTCCTAAAGAAACTCGCGAGTTCTTCGCGCAATTCAAAGAGGTGAGCGGAAGAGCCACTGGTGAAGTGGTGTTTTTTCCGCCAGCGATTTCTTTAGAGGCCACAAGCGCCAGCCTGCAAGGCACGAATATCAAGTGGGGCGTTCAGAATGCCTACTTTCAAGCACAGGGTGCCTTTACCGGTGAAAACTCGGCGCAAGTTGTGAAGGATCTGGGGGGAAGTTATGTCCTGATCGGGCACAGCGAGCGCCGCAAGATTTTTGGCGAAACCGATGCGATGATCGCGGAAAAGGTGGCCTTCACCCAAAGTTTGGGGCTGATCCCCATGCTGTGCATCGGCGAAACTTTGGAAGAGCGTGAAGCCAAACACACCTTCCGCGTTTGTGAAACTCAGTTACTGCAAGGCTTGGCGAAGGCCGATAAGACCAAACCCGTGGTTATTGCCTACGAGCCCGTTTGGGCGATCGGCACAGGGAAGGTTGCGACTCCTGAACAGGTTGCGGAAACCCACACGGATGTATTCAGTATTTTGCAGAAACTGGATTTTGCACAAAGTCCGATTCTTTATGGCGGCAGTGTGAAGCCAGACAATGCTGCGGGTCTTATCCAGCAGCCTCATGTAAACGGATTTTTAGTGGGTGGGGCTTCTTTGGAAGTGAAGTCCTTTATCGAGATCGCAACGGTATAATCAACCGTTGCCTTCATCTTCTTCGCGGGCGGCGTTCCTCAAGGATTCTTTCAAATCCTTTGCGTCTTGTTTAGGTAGGGACCTCAAGGCTTTTTCGAAAGCCTTTTTTTCTTTTTTGTACAAAGGCAATAAGATTTCCGAAGCGGCCTCTGAAGGGTCGTGAGCAAATGTCAAAGCAGAGACTCGCGCCAGTTCCTTAAGAGCGTCGTTCGAGATTTTCTCTTTTCCGTTCAGCGCTGCTTCCACAGTCTGTTCAACGGTTTTGAGCATTTCCTGAGTCTTCGCGGCGACAGCTTCGTCGTCTTTGGCGCCTTCGAAATCTTTCGCGGAAAAATTCTGAAGTTTTTGGACAGAGTCTTGAAGAGTCGTTGCCGAAACCGAAAGTGCGATAAAAGAAACCACAAACAAAGCTAGAAGAGGTCTCATTTGTCCTCCTTAATCATCACACCAATAAGTTCACGGTTGTAAAGTGGCTGATTGTTCGAGCGATAGAAGTCGCTGACATAACCACCGTTTTTACCCCAGTCGGTTTTAATTTCCGCATGACCTGCGTGATTACGGTCGCGTGTGTTGCGATAAACCAGCACAGCTCCTTTAGGCGCATCTGCGGGACTTTTGATAAGATTTTTAAAGCGTGGATCTTCAAGCATGTTCGTAAAGCCTCGGCGTTTAAGATCGCCCACAGCGTAGCGTGCTTTTGAGCCTGGAAGATAGTCATTCACCAGATCGCCCCCTAAAAGGGCCCGTTTAACGTAACGATAGCAAAGTTTTTTTGAGCGACGTTCTTTGTTGCGCATACCATATTTAATGGAGGCTTCGACTTCTTTGCTCGACGAATACTTTGCGACCGTCGGATAGTTGCTCCATTTCGAATCAGGGACTGCCGGACTTCGTTGTACGGCCTCCTGACTGACGTTGCTCAAGTCTGCCCGGTTTCTTTCCGCCGGTGTTTTTTGTTGAGTGGCGCACGTTGCACAGAAATCGCCCTCTGTTTTTTTCGGATCAGTGGTCTTCGCTAAATTGGGATCTTCAGATTTCTCGGGCTTCTGTTCACGCAAAACTTCTTCTTTGGTGGGCAGATGAGGGGCCGCTTGAGTTCCTTCAACCGGCAACCCGGCGCCATCTTTGCGTGCGCGGGAAGTAAGGGCTACTTCCGGGTCTTGCACTTCAGAACCCTGACGGTCTTTGAATGTCAGCCAAGGGTCTTTTTGCGAGAAATAAACCCAGGTTTCGTCGCCCACTTGCGGAACGTTTTTGCCACCTTTGCCGGCGACTTTCGTGATACGAACTTTGATCCCATACGAACCGGTGCGGTTCAGTTTGCGTGTTTCGACGACGGTTCCTTCAGAACCTTCCGGAACCAAATATTGAATATTGCGAGCGTTTTTTCTGAAGTCGACCGACGAGCGACCATAGAGATCACCCGTCAAGATAAGCTCTTGCAACTCTTCAGGTCTTTGCGCGAACGCAGACGACGCGAAAATCGCAACCGATAAAGAAATGTGCAGCAAGCGTTTAGATAATCTCAAATTGACTCCTGAAGTTCTCTTCGGAGATCAAGCGGCGAACGAAAGGCTAGGAGAAGGGAAACTGGACTTTAGGGAAATAAAAAAGGCCTCTTACGAGGCCCTTAGCGAATTAAAACAAAGCATTCTTCGGCGTGCGTGGGAAAGGAATGACATCGCGGATATTAGTCATACCTGTGAGATACATCATCATGCGCTCAAAACCCAAGCCAAAGCCCGCATGCGGAAAGCTGCCGTAGCGGCGCAAATCTGTATAGAAAGAATATTCTTCAGGATGCAAGCCGACTTCCTTCATGCGTTTTTCTAGAAGCTCCAAATTGTCTTCACGTTGAGAACCGCCGATGATCTCGCCGATTCCGGGAGCCAAAAGATCCATTGCACGCACAGTTTTGCCGTCGGCATTCAACTTCATATAGAAGGCTTTAATGTCTTTAGGATAGTCCGTGACGAAGACGGGCTTTTTGAAATGTTCTTCTGCCAGATATCGTTCATGCTCAGACTGCATGTCGATACCCCATTGAACTGGGAACTCAAATTTCTTACCGGATTTTTGCAGAATTTCGATCGCCTCTGTGTAAGTCACTCGGCCAAAATCATTGTTCAAAACATTGTTCAATTTATCAAACAAACCTTTTTCAACAAATTGGTTAAAGAACTCCATCTCTTCAGGGCATTGTTCCATGACGTAGCGAATGATGTACTTAATCATCTCTTCGCCCAATTCCATATCTGCATTCAGATCTGCAAATGCAATTTCCGGTTCAATCATCCAGAACTCTGCTGCATGGCGAGAGGTGTTGGAGTTCTCGGCGCGGAACGTAGGTCCGAAAGTATAAATGTTGCGGAAGGCTGCGCAGAAAGTTTCACCGTTCAACTGTCCGCTGACGGTCAGATTAGTTTCTTTGCCAAAAAAATCCTGGCTGTTGTCAATAGAGCCATCTTCTTTGCGCGGAGGTTTATCCAGCTTCAGTGTCGTTACGCGGAACATTTCTCCGGCACCTTCGGCATCGGAACCTGTGATGATCGGAGTGTGGACGTAGACAAAACCCTGCTCATTGAAGAATTTGTGAATCGCATAGGCTAAAACCGAGCGCACTCGAAATACCGCTGAAAAGGTGTTCGTGCGTGAGCGAAGATGCGCGATCTCCCGCAGGAATTCAAAGCTATGGCGTTTATTCTGCAAAGGATAATCCAGATCTGCTTTTTGCACGATCTCGACTTTGTTTGCCATCACTTCGAAGCTTTGTCCTGCACCTTGTGATTTAACCACTTTGCCGACAACCAGAATCGAAGAAGAGATAGAGAGTTTTGCGACCTCTTCAAAATTCGCTAAATTTGTATCAAAAACGACCTGAACCCCTTTGAAGAAGGTTCCATCATTCAGTTCGATAAAGCCGAAGTTTTTCTGATCGCGAATTTTGCGAACCCATCCCGAAAGATGAACTTCTTTATCCAGGTATTTTTCAGTGTCTCTAAATAACGATTTGACGAGAGTCGTTTCCATGGCTGCCCTTTCACAGTGTTTCATAAAATACCGTTCTTTCGCGGGCTTGTCTAACCTGTCTTCGTACTTCACGAGGACTTCTTCGCTTTCCCTGAACGGGGTCTCTATTTGATGACGCGAAAAGTTAATATACAGGAATGTGACGTAATTTCAATAGCTTAAATTGAGACCGCCCCTTGCGGCGTGCTGCTGACGAACGTATCCTGGAAGAGGACCTACAAAGGAGTTGTACGTTGGCGCAGAGAATACATTACCGACTTTGTCATTGCTGTGGCGGTTTGAACACCGCCGAAGATGATCTTGTGACCACCTGTGAGTCATGCGGAAAGCATCTTGCACCGTTTTACTTTTTCGACGAGAGTAGGGCCATGGGCCTCAGCCAGTCGAATTTTTACTCCAGTGTGCGCGGAGACGAAGAATCCGTTTTGCCACATAAAGAGTATCCGCCGGTCTGGGGGTTAACGGCGTACTGGGAGTCGTAGTTCACAATGAAAGTCACTTTTGCAGATATTCAAAAAGCGCGCGAATTAATCAAAGATGTTATTTGTTCTACGGAGCTCAGTCATTCGGTCAGCGCCAGTAAATTGCTGAACACGGAAATGTACTTTAAATTCGAAAATACCCAGCGCACCGGAAGTTTCAAGTTTCGGGGCGCCTACAACAAGATTTCGAATCTGACTTCTGAAGAAAAAGCCCGAGGTGTGGTGGCCAGTTCGGCTGGAAATCACGCGCAAGGTGTGGCCCATTCGGCGACTTTGGCAGGTGTGAAGGCTACGATCGTGATGCCAGAAAATGCCTCTATCAGCAAAGCCGCAGCGACGCGTGCCTACGGTGCCAACGTAGTTCTTAAAGGCGAAATCTACGACGAAGCCTATGAACATGCCCAGAAGCTTGAAAAAGAACACGGCTACACTTTCGTACACCCTTACCAGGACCCCTATGTGATAGCTGGACAGGGAACCATCGGTATTGAAGTTTTGGAAAAGCTGCCTGACCTAGATAGCATCATTGTGCCTATTGGCGGTGGCGGATTGATTAGCGGTGTTTCTTTAGCCGTTAAAACAATCAATCCGAAGATTCGAGTGATCGGTGTGCAAAGTGATCGCTCACCGGGTATGGCAAATATGTTTCACAAAGAACCACCTTTGTCGGCACATAAAAGAGCGGCGACCATCGCCGATGGCATCGCCATTAAAAATCCCTCGGTCGTGATGTACGAAAACTTTATTTCGAAGTATGTCGACGAAGTAGTGACGGTCAGCGATGACGAAATCGCCGAAGCGATCGTGTTTCTGATGGAGCGGGCAAAGACCGTGGCCGAAGGATCGGGAGCGGCCGCAATGGCGGCAGCTATGTCACGCTCTTTGAATTTGGGTAAGAAGTGTTGCGTGATCGTCAGTGGCGGCAACATTGATCTAAATATCATTTCAAAAATCATCGATCGCGGTCAGATTTTGCGCGGTCGACTGTGTGAGTTGTCGGTGATCGTGGACGATTTGCCAGGAAATCTCAGCCGCTTGACTCAAGCGATCGCCGGACAGAAAGCCAATATTCTAGAAGTTCGCCATGACCGCGTTTCTCAGGGGCTTTCATTGCGAGAAACCCGTATCGATTTCGTCTTAGAGACTTCGAGCATTGAACATGTCGAGAAGATCAAAAGAGCTCTTGAGGACACGGGGGCGAAAGTCATCCAAGGCTCCTAACGAGATCTTGGATTTTTCCCAATCTTCCAAATTATATTTATCCAAAATGCGTTGCAGTTCTCCTGTGCGACGCAATTCTTCGATCCCGCGGTTCAGGATCGCCGCATATTCTTTCGCCGCCGCCGCGTTTGGTGAAAAGCCCACGAACAAGTAGGGGTCCTGCGCTGTGACCCAGCCCGCCACTTTCAAAGAGTTCGCTGAAATTTCCAACCCCTGAAGCGCATGATGAAGAGCAACGGGATTTTCGACAAAAGCATCCAAACGATTGCTTTCAATCATGCGAACCATTTGCTCCAAAGGTTTTTCCCCCGAGAAGGGGATGAAGGATTTATGACGATTGCGAATCATCCGGTCGATACTATCGCCGTAGGTATAGCCGTTGATCACGCCGATGCGCATGTTTTGCAAAGAGGTTCTTCCGTTAAAAATCCATTTTGAATTCTTCTTGGTGAAATAGGCATTTTTCATAATGCCCATCGAGTTTGCAGGGTAGATGAAGTCGGGGGCATCCGTGTGGCTGGCTGCGACCAGAGCCTGCGCCTTATTCGTGCGCACTTCTTTCACGGCACGAACCCAATTCATAAGTTTCATCTCGACTTTGTGGCCCTTCTTTTCGAACACCTGGTGGAGGATTTCCACCATGTATCCAGGTTTGGCAGATTGTGGATCGCATACATAAGGGCACCAGTAGTCTGAACGCACAGAGATAACCTCGGCGAATGACATGGATTTAAAAAGAACCGTTGCGACGATGATAAGAATTTTGGCAACCATGATGTTCATAAGGGCCCCCTCCTTACTTACTCTTCAGCAATACTTTGCCTAATCGCAAGTTGCATCAGGAAAAAGGGAGCCTTTCTGAAATGTAACCTAGATTGCTAAAGTTGAATTTTTCTTTCGAAGTGGCAGGTGTATCCACCGGGGTTTTTCTGAAGGTAATCCTGGTGATATTCCTCAGCTTTCCAGAATTCGCCGGCCTTCACAATTTGTGTTGCCAAAGTAGGGCCCCAGGCTGCAGATTTTTCTACGCGGACTTTCACGCGCTCCGCATCTTCCCTCTGCGTCTCGGAAGTGTAGAAAATAGCGCTGCGGTATTGGGTGCCAATATCGTTACCCTGTCGATTCACAGTTGTTGGATCATGAATCTTGAAGAAGAACAATAGCAGGTCCTCGTATTTTAATTTTTTGGGATCAAAGACGACTTTGACCGTCTCGGCATGGTTGGTTGCGCCGGTCTTGACGATGTTGTAGGTGGCGTTCTTCGTTTCGCCTCCCATGTAACCCACTTCGGTTTCAACAACACCAGGAAGCTTGCGGATTAAATCTTCCATTCCCCAAAAACAGCCTCCAGCCAGATATGCAATTTCCGTTGCTGATGTAGACATAGCGGTGCCTTTCTTCTGCGTTTTCGCTAAAGATGAACTTAAGCCCAAGAAAATCAAGAGTGCCATGAAGTATTTCATGATTCTATCTTAGCACTAAAGCCGTGTGGCCTGCCAGTGCTTGCCGTTTGACATTATTCTTTGCCGAATCCGCCGCCAGAGCCCGAGCACAATGTGAGGATGTCACCAGCTTGAAACTTTTGTTGTCCCAAAACGGGAAGGGGCTTTTGTTCACCCGCACGTTCCAAAGACATTTCGCTGGCATCGCCGTGACTGCAATTTTTGGGAATACGCGGTCGATGCAATGTCAGATCCGTCACCCACGAGGCTTCCACTTCTCCGCGCACTTCCAATTTCATGATAATGCCGCGGCCGCCATTGTGTTTGCCTTTGCCGCCGGCGGATTGGCGCTGATCAACACGTTGAATTTTCACCGGGAAGTCCCGCTCCAACTGCTCGATCGAAAACGGCTTTAGTTGGGCCGCTTCGCCTTCTTGATCTGAACGGGCGCCTTTGCCTCCAGGAAGAGTCAGCAAGGCATGCTGTTGTTTGTGTTGCAGATCGAAGTGCAAGGGGCAGTGACTGGAAAGAGCTTTTTCATTCTTGTGATGGATCTGCGACAAGGTCAGCTCCATCGCTGTTTTTATCGCAGCCACACCGCAGGTCATGCCCTTATAGGTCGGGGCCGGATATTTTCCCACCAGCCAGCACCCCGTGGGCTTCGTGATTTGGAGAATAGAAAATGACCCCGTATTCGCGAATTGATCAAAGCCATAGAAGCGACTGAGCGCGTGGAAGCAGGCGCCGTAAGTGGCAGACTCGGTCAAAGAGACCGTCTTCGTTGCCGTGGTTCCGCTAAAATCCAAAGAGATTTTTCCGTCATGAATTTCCATGTTCATGCGCAGAAGTTCGCCGCTGTCCAAGACGATGTCGACGCGGGCTTCGCCAGAGGCTCTTTCGCTGATTCTTTGTACTGCGGCCTGTTTCGAAAGCTCCAAGTACTCTTCAATCAATTCACTCGTGATCGTGAAGCCGGTCAGCTCAACAGCTTCGTGCAGTTTTTTGGCTTTCGCATTGAGCTCTTGAATTTGTTCTTTAATCCACTCCGCAAAGCGAGGCGGGCAGGCGGGATGCGCTTGCATAGCCGCCAAGATCATTTCATTGATTTGATTTTTTTGTCGAAGTGGTGTTGGCGGAATGCGCAAACCTTCCTCTTCCACCGTTTTCGTGATGCGCACGGATTTGTTCAAAGACTTTCGCGTCACCCACAATAAATCTTCAGACACCGCCATCACGAAAGTCATGTCACAAAGGACGCTGCCTCCGCTATAAGGGTCGTTCAAAAGAACAATGTCCCCTTCCTGAAGCTTTAAATACTTGCTTGCCGTCGAAGCGGCGGTGGTCAAGGTGCCATAGGTGACCGGGTCTTGACCTTTAACCGCCAGGACGTCCCCTTCGATGGTTAAAAGAGCGGATTCCCCTTGAAGAAAATCATTTAAAAGAGAATGAAGAAGTTCGATCTGATAACTCATAAAGACTCCTGCAAGGCCTGGCGTCCGCACAGGGCTGTTGCATATGACTCGCTAAACTGTTCCGCTTCCACCACTGTGTGTGAATCTTTTTTGAAGGCATTGGCAAATACGGATGCCAGGGGACCGGCGACAACTAATTTTTCGCTTTGGCGGTTCAGGTAAGCTTCCATGGCCAACCTTTGTAACGTCAGACTTTGCATTTCTTTTGTCAGATGTTGAATATCCTTATCGCGTGCCTGACTGATTTTGGTAAGAGCAAAGAAAGAGTTTTTAAAACGCTGAATCCCTTGCGTAGAAAAACGATCTTCCAGGCCCGGCAGTTTTGCCAGCTTGGTGTTTTCGGCCCACAAATCCAGCAGCGAAGCCTTCTGCCCACGTCCCAGGAACATCGGCCCTGGTTCCCAGCCCCCTTGAGTGTGATCGAAATCAAATCGGCCAAAAGTATTCAAGGCAATTCCCAGAGTGGGTTGGATGCCCAACTCGATGGTTTTTAGGTGAGGCACTTCCACAGCTCCCCATGGGCTTTCCCAGGACGAACTCCAGGAATCTCCCGAGATTAGAAGGAAATTTTCTAAACCCAGATAAAGTACATCGGCCTTTTTCGCCGTGCCAAAATATTTACCCAAGGCCGTGCTGGCGGAAAATAGACTGCTGACGTGTTGAACCGCGTCGGCTTTGAGCAGTTGTCCGGATGAATCCAAAAAGTGAATGTTTTCTTTGGGCAGATGTCCTTCCAAGGCAGCAAGGACCTCAGACCGGCGCTCGGCAAAGACACTGGAAATGGTCGCGTTCAAAGCGTTGGTGTTCCAACGGCTGACCTCATGAGGATTGTCATTTTTTTCCGGTGAAAAGACTTCCAGTCCTTTTTCCTGCAAATAACTTTTTGCGACGTTCAGGTTTGTTGGATGAGTCGATGCATGCAGAAAATGCAAGCAGACTTTTTTGCAATCCATCATTTGCAATTTGGCGACAATGGGCTCCAGATCATTGACGTCTAAAGCCACTTCCACCGTGCCGTCCGCGAGAACTCTTTCGCGCACGGAAAACAGCAGGTCTTTGCTGGTCAATGTCTGCTCTAAAGATTTTGCACACAGATTCAGCCAATGCTCGAAGCCTTCCGTCGTGATATGCGCCACGGCTCCGCTCAGTTCGTAGTTCAGAAGTTTTTTTGGCAGGCGCAGACTGACAAAGGCTTGAGAAGGTTTTTGCTCGGCATGTTCAGTGATGAATTGAGACAGGCTTTGTTTAAGGTTCTCACGCGCAAGATAAACTCTTTTTTGCGCCACAGGATTTGCATCTGACAGAAGCGAGTACTCAGCGAAGGATTCTCCGACGCTCACACCTAACAAGAAACGGTTTTGCATTTTTAAACGCTCTCTATTGAAAATACTCTGGAATATGTTAAAGCTAGACGCTCAGGTATACCAAATTAAAGTCTGTAAGAAAAGGATTCTAAAGTGAAGATTTCTCCCGAAATTCTGAACCTGGTTCCCTATAAGCCTGGCAAACCGATTTCAGAAACGCAACGCGAGTACGGTTTGACAACGGTCTATAAGCTGGCAAGTAACGAAAATCCCCTGGGCCCCAGTCCCAAGGCGATGGCTGCGGTTAAAAATGCCTTGGATCACCAAAATCTTTACCCGGATCCTTCTCATTATGAGCTTCTTCAGACCCTTTCACAAGAGTGGGAAGTTCCTACCAAACAATTGGCTATTGGCAATGGAAGTGACGAGCTTATCGACCTTTTAACGCGCATTTACTGTGAGCCTCAGGATGGCGTTTTGACGTCTGTGGCGGCTTTTAACGCTTATGAGGTCAGTGCGCCAGCAAATCGGGCGGTGATTCGCAAAGTGCCCATGAAAGAAGGATACCGCTTTGATTTGGCGGCCATCGCGGAACACTTCCTGTCTCATCCCGAACAAAACATCCGTTTGGTGTTCGTTTCAAATCCGAATAACCCCACGGGAACTTACGCGCCCAAGCAGGAAGTGGAAGCCTTTCTGGAAAAGCTTGGGAATCGCGACGACGTGATGATTATTTTTGATGAGGCGTACAACGAATTTGTTCGCGCTGCTGACTATATCTCTGCGCAAAAATACATCACGAAGTACAAAAATCTGATCGTGCTTAGAACATTCTCTAAAATTTATGGTTTAGCGGGCTTCCGCATTGGCGCGATGGTGGCGCCGCCAGAGGTGGTTGAGGTCTTTAACCGTGTGCGCAAACCGTTTAATGTCAACGATTTAGCGCAAGTGGCGGCAAATGCGGCTCTGCAAGATAAAGAATTTATTGAGCGTTCGCAGCAGATTTGCTGGAAAGGGCTTGATTACTTCTACAAGAAGTTAGAAGAATTAGGCCTGCCTTACATTCCATCTCAAGGGAACTTTGTCATGTTTGACACCCTTCGCGACGCCGCCAAGGTGAATGAAGCCTTGTTACGTCGCGGAATTATTATGAGACCGCTATTGAACTATGGGTTCAAGACGCATCTGCGTTTGAGTGTGGGCCTTGAGCATGAAAATCAGGCCGCTATTGCAGCCTTGGCTGAAGTGCTCAAAGAAATACCTGCACTGTCGTAAGGCATTGTTTTGTTGGAGAGTAAATGGGAATGGTAATTACGATTGATGGCCCTGCGGCCTCTGGGAAATCTTCTGTCAGTAGAGAACTTGCGCGCCGTCTTGGTTGGCAATGGGTTTCTACGGGAGCTTTCTATCGTGGATTGGCCTTTGCTGCTCTTCAACTGCAAATCGATCTTGATGATGTCAAAGCGTTGACCGACCTGACGCACAATCCAGTGTGGAGTGTGCGCATGGAACATGATCGTACAAAAGTCTTCTTTAAAGACCAAGATGTCACTGATCTGATCGCGCACGAAGACGTGGGTAATTTCGCTAGTAAAGTGAGTCACTATCCGGAAGTGCGCAAAGCTCTTTTGGAGGCGCAAAGAAAATGCAGCAACGGACCGCAAGGATTGGTTGCTGAAGGACGTGATTGCGGCACTGTTGTCTTTCCCCAGGCGGAGGCAAAGGTGTATTTAACTGCGAACAGTGAACATCGAGCGGCTCGCAGAGCTGCGGAGCTGGGTTTAGATCAAGATGATATGGTGAAGGCGCAACAACAACGGGATCTTCAGGATTCAACCCGTAAAGTGGCTCCCATGGCAGTTCCCGAAGATGCTTTGGTTGTCGACACCACAGCGCTGAATCTTGAGCAAGTCGTCGATACGGTCGTCGAATACGTCAAAAATAAAATCTAAAAATACCTTCGGAGATATCCAAGGGAACGGAAGGCGATGTTTGTGGCTTTTAGCGGCGGCAGGCTTCGAGAAGAATTTTTTTGCCGTTCGCAGGGCCTTGCATGACGGTGTAGTCGCTGAAAATGCCGCGTCCTGTTTTGTAATTCACTTCCAGCGATTGTTTGGCCGTGATCATGCCCAGTCGTTTTTTACTGCCTATAATATGCAGGCCATTGCCATCATTTTTTAATAGTTGATTTTCATGCTGAATAGCAATGACAGTGGGGCTTTCATTTTTCTGAGTCGCCTCTACGGCAATATCCCCGAAGTCCGTTAAAGTGATGTTGTAGTCCCGGCAACTAACGACCACTTCATTGGCAGCAGAGGCCGCGCCAGTCAAGGTCATCATCAAGATGAATAGGCTTAAAGATTTGCGTGTCATCGGCGGCCTCCAAATACGTGTTTTTCCTAATATTCAAGCTTCATGCCCTGTCAGTTGACGTATAAGCGGGGACCACGGGAAAAGTGACGCCCAAGGCCTGCACAGGCATGAAAAAAAATCAAAAGAACCGCCCTGTTTTTAGTCAGGACCCTCCTAAGAACTTTGGATTTTAAAGGACCTTCTTTTTTAATGGCTTCATGAAAACACTTCGCGGAATTATCTTAGACGTCGATGGGACTTTGATTGATAGCAACCACGCGCATGCGGATGCCTGGGTGCGCGCCTTCGGCGAATACGGCATTGTCACTACTTACGAGGAAGTGCGGGAAAAAATCGGCATGGGTGGGGACAATCTATTGCCGGCAGTCAGGGGAATTGAAGAAGACAGCGATTTGGGGAAAAGAATCTCGCGCCGTCGGGCTGAGATTTTTCAGATTGAATATCTGCCCTATCTGAAGCCCTTTAAAAAAACGCGACAGTTGATTCAGTTTTTCCAACAGGAGGGCCTTAAGATAGTGGTTGCAAGTTCTTCCTCCCAAGAAGATCTGCAAGGTCTTTTAAAGATGGCCCACATCGACGACCTTTTGCCTCTAAGAACCTCGAAGGACGATGTTGAAGCTTCAAAACCTGCGCCGGATCTTATTCACGCCGCCCTAAAAAAACTGCAACTGCCCCCGGGGGCAACGGTCATGTTAGGGGACACGCCTTACGATATCATTGCGGCAAAAAGGGCGGGCGTGGAAACCATCGCACTGACCTGCGGAGGCTGGTCCGTAAAAGATCTGGCTGGAGCGGTCGCAATCTACCGGGACCCGCAAGAACTCTTGTCTCATCTGGAAAAAAATGGTCGACCCGAAATCAATGATGAGTCAAGGCCTCGCTGATCGCTTGCAGTAGATTTTGGCGATTCACGGGTTTGGTCAGATGGGCATCGCATCCCGCGGCTAGAGAATTATCTACTTCCTCTGGCAGCGCATGCGCGGTCAAAGCGATAATGGGTTTTTTGTATCCGTGGGCTCGCAGGCGCCGAGTCGCCTCCAGGCCGTCTAAGCCTGGCATTTGTACGTCCATTAAGATCACATCGAATTCATCATGGGTGGCTTTTTCAATCACCTCAAAGCCATCAACTGCCGATTCAATACGAAAATGACTGTTCTTAAGATAGTGGCGAATCAAAAGCTCGTTGTCGGGCATGTCCTCGGCCAAAAGGATGCTCTTTTCTTCGCCGTCCCATTCAAGAATGACTTTGTTTGCCGGCACCTTCTTTTGCGCCTCTTTGACACCTCTCATGTGTTCCTCATCTTCAGAGGTGATTGACAGAAGAAACAGACTTCCTTCCCCCTGTTTACTTCTTTCAAGAATCAGGTCGCCCCCCAAAGACTTGGCGATGTGTCGGGACAGGATTAATCCAAGGCCCGTGCCACCGAATTTTTTGGCGATAGAGCTGTCAGCCTGACTGAATGGCTGGAAAAGTTTTTTCTGACCCTCTTCGGAAATCCCTATGCCCGTATCTTCGACTTCAATGTACAAAATATTTTTATCGTAAATATGCTCGGCCCGCAGACGAAGAGAAATAGTCCCTTTTTCGGTGAACTTAATCGCATTGCCTAGAAGATTTGCCAAGATCTGACGTAAGCGCAATTGATCCGAGCAGATTCGGTTTGGTAAGGAGCTTTGTTTTTGCACGTGTATTTGAATCTTCTTTTTTTCAGCAAGCAGACGAAATGTGCTGACCACTTCGTCGACAAGATCCATAAAATAAAATGCCGACTTTTCCACGGGAACTTTGCCAGCCTCAAACTTTGAAAGATCCAGGATATCATCAATCAAGCGCAGAAGTTGATTGCCGTTGGCATCAATCCGGGAAATATGATCTTTTTGTTCTTGGCTTAAAGGTTCTGAAGACAACAAATCGGCAAAACCCAAGATGGCATTCATCGGTGTGCGAATCTCGTGACTCATATTCGCTAAAAACTGCATCTTCGCCAGTGTGGCCGCTTGGGCATCTTCCTTCGCTTTCTTTTCTCGTTCAAAGGACTTGTTAAGTTCGGAAGTTCTTTCTGCCACCCGCTGTTCCAATTCCATCTGCGCCTGGCGCAGCTCTTCTTCAATCACTTTTAGATCCGTGATGTCTTGCGTGGTGCCGATCATCTTCAGGACGTGGCCTTCGTCATTCTGAACAATTCGACCGCGACTTTGCACAATACGCGAAGCACTTCCCACGACGGGCGTAAGTTTGTAATCAATATTTAGATAGGTTTTATAGACCAAACTTTTTCTGAATGCGTTTTCCACGCGTTCGCGGTCGGGACTGTCAACCAGCCGAAAGATGTCATAGATGTTGATAAGACTCTGCGGTTTTTTTTCAAGAGCAAGAATGGCGTGCATCTCGTCCGACAGGGACACCGAGTTGTCTCTGATATTCCATTCCCAACTGCCAACATGAGCGATGGCTTGGGCTTCTCGCAACTGAGCTTCACGCATACGAATGGCCTCGTCGGCCTCTCGCTCGCGTCGCACCAGAATACGGTCGAAGATCGAGCCGACCAAAGCGGAAAGCAAAATGACACAGGCGACGGCGCCAACGACGTATGCCAGGGCATTCGTGCCTAACACCGCATCCGCAAAAGAAGGGGTGGATGGAAGAGCCACAAAGGTGGCGGCTTTCATGCCGACATAATGCATGCCCGAAACGGCGGCTCCCATCAGCAGACTGGCAAACACCTGTAGAGGCAGGGGATTTCTTGAGGTTCTGAAACGCAGAGAGACTCCCAAGGCCGCAAACGAAGCAATGGCGGCGATGAATATGGAAAGCGCTATTAAGTTCTGATCCCAGACAATATCTGCCGGGATGCGCATGGAACTCATTCCGATGTAGTGCATGCCAGCGATTGCGATGGCCATCACAATGCCACCGATAACCATCGAATACATCGGCACGTTCTTTCTGCTGACAATGAAGAATGCCAAGGCCGAAGCCGCAATCGCGACGACAATGGAAAGGAGTGACAGCATCACATCATAGGCCATTTCCATTCCGGGCATTTTCATCGCAAGCATGCCAATGAAGTGCATGCTCCAAATGCCCATTCCCATTATCAGCGCGCCGATCATCAGCCAAAGATGATGAGCACGCCCCAAGTTTTGCTGAATACGCAGAATAATATCCAAAGCTACGTAAGAGGCCATTGTGGCAACCACAACAGACAGAACGATGAGGCCCGGATTCCAAATAGTTTGCATCTCCATAGCGCTATCGTATCACCCAGAGAAACTTGCGGCAGAGTTTTGTGAATAGGCCCCCGGTTGTATGCGAATTCACAGTCAATGATGGCCATCATAATTGCTCTGTAGAGTCGAGTCTTGAAATGATTCGGAGATGACGGTGTCGTAACGTAAACGAGGAAATTTGATTGAGATCAATTCTTTATTTCGGGTCCTCAGAGAAGCTCCAAGCAAGGAGTTATGTATGTCATCATTGAAGACTATCACATTAGGAACACTGGCAGCCCTCAGCTTCGCCGTTCACGGAGCCTGGGCATCTGACAATATCAAAGGAGAAGAGGTGGCGGTATTGACGGATGCGCCTGAAGTTCCTCCTCCCATAACTAGAAAGCATGCGACGAAAGTCATCGTTCATTTAGAGACTAAAGAAGTCAAAATGCGCTTGGCGGATGGTGTGGACTATACTTTCTGGACCTTCGGTGGAAAAGTGCCGGGAAAATTTATTCGCATTCGTGAAGGCGATCATGTTCAATTTCATTTGCACAACCATCCGTCCAGCAAACTGCCACACAACATCGACTTGCATGCGGTAACTGGTCAAGGGGGTGGAGCGGAAGGAAGTTTCACGGCACCAGGGCACAGCTCGACATTTAATTTTAAAGCTCTCAACCCAGGGTTGTACGTTTACCACTGTGCGACGGCACCGGTCGGTATGCACATCGCGAACGGAATGTACGGATTGATTTTAGTGGAACCCAAAGACGGTCTGCCTAAAGTCGACCGCGAGTTCTATGTCATGCAAAGTGAATTTTACACTAAAGGTAAATACGGCGCTCCAGGCTTGCAGCCATTCAGTATGGCAAAAGCTGTGGAAGAAAATGCGGATTATGTCGTTTTCAACGGAAACGTCGGAGCTCTTGCTGGTGACAAGGCTTTGAAGGCCAAGGTCGGTGAAACTGTTCGTCTATTTGTCGGTAACGGCGGACCGAATCTAGTATCTTCGTTCCACGTCATCGGAGAAATTTTTGATAAAGTCTACATTGAAGGCGGAAAGTTGGTGAATGAGCATGTGCAAACAACTCTCATTCCTGCCGGTGGTTCTGCGATTGTTGATTTCAAAACTCAGACAACAGGAACCTTCATTCTTGTCGATCACTCTATCTTCAGAGCTTTCAATAAAGGGGCTTTGGGAATGTTGAAAGTGGAAGGCGAGGCCGATAAAGAAGTTTACTCTGGAAAAACCGAAGATGGTATCTACCAGCCTGAAGGTGGTGTGATCCAGGAAATCGGCAGTGAAGCTCCTAAAGTCATTCCTGCAAAAACGTTGGAGCAACGTCTTTCTGCCGGAAAACGCATTTACGAGTCTTCTTGCTTCGCCTGCCATCAAACGAATGGACAAGGACTGCCTGGAGCTTTCCCTCCATTGGCTAAGTCGGACTTCTTAAATGGCAGCAAAGAGAAATCAATCTCTGCAGTTGTGAATGGTTTGGAAGGTCCCATCAAAGTCAATGGCAAGGAGTTCAACTCGGTCATGCCGGCGCAAATGCTCAGCGATGAAGATGCCGCCAATGTCTTGACTTATGTTTACAGTGTTTGGGGCAACTCGAAGAAGGTTGTAACACCTCAAGAGGTTAAAGCCCAAAGGAAGAAATAGGTGATTTATGAAGCATTATCAATCCGCCTTTATTGCAGCTCTGTTGATAATGCTTCCCTGGTCGTTGGTCTTCGCCAGCGACCGCATTCTGATTCCTGCCGGCGAATTTCAAATGCCGGCAGTTCTCAATAAGAAGAAAACCGAAGTGAAGGCGTTCTATCTGGATCGCCATCCCGTGACTAACCGGGAATTTCTTGAATTTGTAAAGAGCAACCCCGAGTGGTCCAAAGCACGGATTAAAAGAATTTTCGCTGATAAAAAGTATCTGCAATACTGGAGTGAGGATTTCACGTTAGGCGATGCCCGATATGCCGATATGCCGGTCGTGGAAGTCAGTTGGTATGCGGCTCGCAGTTATTGTTTTTGGAAAAAGGGCCGTTTGCCGACCATTGCGGAATGGGAGTATGTGGCTTCTATTCCGTTCCGTCGCGGTCCTGCTTTGCAAACTTTGATTTTGGAGTGGTACGGAAAATCTTCCGAGTGGCCGTTGCCAGCGGTGATGAGTCGTATGGCCAACAGCTATGGAGTGCATGATATGCATGGCTTGATTTGGGAGTGGGTGGAGGACTTCAACTCTTCACTCGTGACCGGCGAGTCCCGTGCGGATACAGCTTTAGATAAAAATTTATTTTGTGGCGCCGGTGCGGCCGGAGCCGCCGACCCTTCAGACTACGCAGCGTTTATGCGTTACGCCTTTCGCAGCAGCTTGAAGGCCGCATACACCGTACAAAATTTGGGCTTTCGATGCGCCCAAGACAAGGATTGAATATGAAAAAGCTATTGCTTCCTTTTTTATTTATCGGATTTTTAACTGGCGCCAGTTTTCCCGAGGATTCAGTGTATCAGTTGAATTCTACGTTTATTAATGACTCCGGTCAGAAGGTCAATATCGCGGATTTGCAAGGACAACCTGTGATCATCTCGATGGCGTACACTGGTTGCACTTACACCTGCCCGCTGATTTTGTCGCAAATGCAGAATGTGGAAAAGGAATTACTGAAGCAGGGTAAAACCAATGTCCGTTTCGTTCTGATCAGTTTCGACTTTGAAAAAGACACACCTGCCGTAATCAAAAAGTATCACGCAAATAAAAAGTTAAGTGAGAAGTGGTCATTGTGGACCTCAGACAGTGACAAGTCGCCTCGCGAAGTCGCCAACGCCCTCGGAATCAAATACAAAAAGATGGAAGGCGGAGATTACGACCATTCCTTTATTATCACGGCCCTGGATGAAAATGGTCGCATCAAATACCAGCAGACAGGCACAGAAGGAAGCGCGCAGGAGATGATAAAAGCCATAAAGAAATAGCTTTTGATTTCGATCAAGGAACTTCCGACAGAAAGGCGGTTCACTGTTGGTAAAGGAGCTTTTCATGAAAGAGTTTGTAATCGAAGCGCAAAAAATCCCGGCTCAACAAAGACACGCCCATATTTTTGAAACTTTCGACAATTTGGACGCGGGGGAGAGCATTCTTATTATCAACAATCACGACCCCGTACCACTTTTAAGACAATTCGAACAAAATCGCGCGGATCAGTTTCAGCCCGAATATGTTGAAAAAGGTCCCGATGTTTGGAAATTGCGACTGACCAAACTAAAAAAAGAAGGTTGCTGCGGATTCTGCGGAAACTAACCCAGCAACTTCTCACAGAGAATGAATAGGCATCCGTCTTCTTTATCAATATGAAGTTTTAATAGACGGATGTACTCCTCTTTCAAGGGTGCAAAAAACTCCTGATAAAGCGGATCGTCTTTGCGGTCCTTCATAAAGTGCAAAGCCTGAGCAATTTCAGCGCTCAAGGCATGTTCGCCCATGGGCATACTGAGCGGATTGGATTCTGTCAGCCACGAAAATTCCGGATAGCTTTTTGGCGCAGGCAGACCTTTTGAGTAGGCTCTTTTTAACATCGATACGGTGGAAGCTTTCGGATTTATATCCAGTTCCATGCCACGAAAGAAAGTGCAGAGGGGGCCGCCTTCTTTCAAAAGAGGATGAGCGGCGACCAAGGGGAAAAGTGCTTCTTCTTCTAAGGGATGATGCACATCCTCCACCAGGTGAAGGATGTCGAAAATATCTGCGCCCTCAGAGATCATTTTCAGCAGGGTCTGATGCTGATCGCGAAGTTCTTTTACAATTTTTACCATGGCGTAGAGCCTCCAAAGCCTCTGGCTGCAGCACTTCGATATGTTTTTCATCGGTGCGGATCCAGCCTTTTTTCGTCCACTGACTCATGATGCGGATGACGGTCTCACTTTGCGCCCCGATACGTTCCGCAATATCCACGCGGGTTAAAGGTATCTGCAGACGATTTGTACTTTTAAATTCCTGCCTCGCTAAAAGACGCATTAAAAGCTCCGCCACCCGGGACGGTGTTAACTGATGCGAGATGCAAATATCATTTTGCAGCTCCAGAAAGCGCTGAGAAATCTGACAGTTCACAATACGTCGAACTTCGGGTAAGCGCTTCAATAGTTCATTATATATATTGAGAGGCATTGAGATAAAAGTACAGTCCTCAATACATTGAGCAGTGGCGGGCTGGTGGGGATCGGGTAGTCCGGCCATAGCAATACCTAGATATTCGCCGCGTCCCAGAAAGTTAAAGATCTTTTTATCTGATAAGTCGGGCGAGTCAAAAATTCGCACCGAGCCACACAAGATTATATATATTTCGCTGATGGGTTCGCCTTTATTATAAAGTATCTGGCGCGCTGGAACACGACGGCATTTCATAAATGAAGCCCATTCCCGCAATTCTAATTCGGATGCTTTATTAAAACCTTCTAAGGATTTCAGTCGACGGACAATCTCATTCATAGTGATCTCCTGGACTTAGGCTGACATTAAAGATCTGGCGGCAACATGATCCTAATCAATATTTTTAAATTTTGATCCGCATCAAATACTTTTTTGGCCCAGGAGGAGACAGTAAAGCAGCGTAAGGAGATGCAAATGGAGCAAAATCAACTTGATGCTTACCGAATTTTCTTTCCTGCCGGCTGGCTCTTATCCATCTGGGGCGTACTCTTGTGGATTCTATTTCCGTGGAATCTGGTCTCTTATCCTGGGTTGTATCATCCCGAAATTATGATGGGGGGCTTTTTCCTTTGTTTCGTTTGTGGCTTCTTGATGACGGCGGTTCCGCGCTTCACCTCCACCTTCGGACCCAGTAAAATGGATCAGCTTTTGTCGTTTGGGGTGATCGGAATTCTTTTTATCAGTTTGGTGTTTACGAAGAAGATCTATTTTTATGGCGCCGTTCTTTTGTGTTTTTCGTTTTTAATTTATTTTTCCGGTCGGCGTTTTTTAGTGCGCAAACAAAACCCACCGGACTCGTTTATTTTTGTGGGCGTGGGATTGATATCCGCCTTTTTCGGCGTTTTAATTCTGTTTTTGTCTGAGTTCATGAATGTGCCAACAAAGTTTTATGGTTTTGGCCGAGGACTTTTTCTTCAGTGTTACATTTTGTGCCTGATTTTGGGTGTAGGATCACGATTGATTCCCGCGTTGCTGGGCTGGGGACCGCTGCCCAATCAGCCCCAAAAAACATCACGCAATGTGATGATATTTGGGGGCATGGCCGTTCTTTTCGTTCTTTCTTACTTTTGCGAAAACGTGATGGGTCACATCCTGGGAGCTAATGTAATTCGTGCTGTTCTGGTGACAATCATCAGTTTGAAGTTCTGGAAGATCTATAAGCTGCCGCACCGACGCGCGATGCAGACTTGGGGGCTTTGGGGTTCGGCATGGGCATTGGTATTGTCATTTTGGGGCTTGGTTTTTGCGCCCAGCTTCCGCATTCACATTCTGCATATTATCTATGTTTCGGGAATGGGCTTGATGACCTTTATGATTGCGGTCCGGGTGGTGTTGTCGCACGGAAACCATAATATGCAGATAGAAAAAAGCTCCAAACTTTTAGGGCTTGGAGCTTTCTTGCTATTCTTGGCTGGTTTGACCCGATTTTCTGCGGGAATTGCCCCGCAGATTTATCAGTCTCATCTTTTATATGCCGCCGTTACGTGGCTGGCTGGATCTCTGCTCTGGGGCTGGATGTTCCTGCCCAAGATTTTTCGTGTTGGGCCTTCACATGATAGAAGCGCTTAGCCGCTTCTTTTTGTCGGGCCGTACTGAAGGACGAGATTCTTTTTAGATAGCCAATCACTCGCGTCGCATGGTCAACATTGTCGCTTCCGCAATGCGAACAGCGGTGAAGTGTGCGTTTGTCGATGGCTTCACAGACGTTACAGATAGTGATCTTAACGTTCACACACCAGTAATTGCATCCGGTCAAAGCCGCCGCATTGATCAGCTTCAAAAAGCCGCTGGCGCTTAACTTTTCTTCCAGATTCAAATGCAGGGCCGATCCACCATCTAGGTATTCCATGGTTTCCGCTCCATGCAGAATCATTTTATCGACGGCATTCACGTCATCATTTTCAACGGCGTAGAAGTACGAGTTGAAGCAATCACGCGGTGCCTGTAAGCCGTCGGCCGCATCCCAAGAGGCGTTTTTCACGCCCAGATTTTCTGCCGGAACAAATTCGGTATTGAACATGTAGCCATATTTTTCACGAGCTTCGCGATTTGAATCAAAGATAATCTTAAGACGTTCTTTCAAGAAGCCTTTGTAGCTGGCATTATTTGAAATCTCGTACCCTAAAAACTCGGCAGCTTCCACCATGCCATTGATTCCAATAGTTAAAAACTGTTTGTCCAGACTGATGAATCCAGCCGAGTAGGCAGTCAACATGCCCGCATCGTAATAGTCCTGCATCAGAGATCGATATGCGACCTGATACTTTTGAATCTTTTCAACAGCGTCTAACAAGTTCAGATTTTTCTGCACGATGCGATTCATGTTCAGTGTGATCACGTTGATGGAACCTGTAGCGACGCCGCCGGCGCCTAAGGAATAGCTGAAAGTGCGATCGGAAATTTCATTGCGCAAACGACAGCAACTGGCCAGGCTATCGGCAGAATCACTCATGTACATAAAGAAGCTGTTGCCTTCACTTAGTTCCTTGGCGCACATTTCGGCAAAACTTTTATTGAGAGGTCCTTGGTCATTGGTCAACATCGCCGCCGTGACCACAGGGAAGGTCAGAATGGTTTTAGTTCTTTCCTTATTGAACCAGGACATGAAGTGACCTTGCAGTTTTTCAACGCTTTCCCATTTTGGAATATCGCCATTGGGGAAAACAAAGTTTTCAAAAAGGGATTTAAAATAGGATTCATCGTAAACGGAAATATTCCAGAAGACCGACTGATAACCTCGTGCCGCAGCCGGCTGATTCAAGGCATACACGACGTGCTGCAAATGATTGTTGATCACGCGTTCGTGCGTTTTTAAATAATCGTCGCCATAGTCTTTACGCGCAAAGTGATCAAAATACATCAACCATTCCACCGTCGCGATAGCCCCCGCGAATTGCGAGGAAATGGCGAACACCAGATTCACGAAGCAACCACAGAAGCTTTCCAGATGTTGTGGCGCTTGAGATTCGCCACCCAGCTGTTTAAGTCCGTCCAACAGAAGAGGATACATGGAGATCGACGCACAGTAAGGTTTCAGCGAAGTTTCGTCGTGCACGTAGATTTCGTGTTCTTCAATTTGACGTAGGTATTCATTGGCCAGCTCTTCACCAAAAAGTTTTTGAATTTTGCGACGGACCAGTGTGCGGTTGACCTGAATATTAATGTCTTTATTTAACTCCGATTCCATGGTCGCAATATTTTTGTGGGTGACGTTGGCATTGGCATCGAACTTTGATCCCTCTGCCGCGTTGGCCGCGCTGATGTAGTTTTCAATGAATTTAATTTTGCTGTTGAGCTGCTGCTCAGTTAATCGAAGCATGTTGTCTCCTTGATGTTAGCGTTGGAATAGATGATTGAGTGTTTGTTGAGTTCTTAAATCGATAAATCTTTGATTCGTGGACGGCGAGTCCAAGCCCCCCAAAGAGGGTCTCCAGGGACCCACCTTAAGGAAGTCCAGGTTCTGTTTGATCAGGTTCGGGACGTCATCAAGACCCGTGTAAAGAGCTGTAAGTAGACCTTGTTTTTTGCACTGCAAAAGGAAAGCGACCAGGGTTTCTGGATGCCATTCTCCTCCCAAAAAGAGGACGCAGGAGATCTGACTTTTATATTCTGTCAGAAGTTCTTCCATGAGGGATTCAGTTAGCGGAGAGCCGGTTTTTTCCGTCCACAGTTCCGGAGAATGACAACCCGGGCAACGCAAGGGACACCCGCAAACATAGAACGCAAGTGAGATATGGTCTGGGACTTCTTGGAAGACGATGTCGTACTTATAGATGTTCATGGCCACCCTCCGATATAAAAAGGATAGCCATTAGTTTCTTGTGATCACTGCATATTGTTTGAAAATATGACCCGTATCACTAGATATAGTGTGTTTGCGTTAAAGTAGCTGGATCTGCTTGTGGTTCATCTTAATGCGACCCTCTTCTTCCAATTCCGCTAAAGCGCGTGAAAAAGTCTCGGGGCGAAGACCAAGCATCAGGGCCACATCATGTTTTTTGCCATCTAGTTTGATCACGGGTGTTTTTTGCTGCTCCTGCAAGCGTCCTAAATGGATAAGCACGCGGTCCTTAGCCGAAGGTGTGTTGATGTTTTCAATTACCACATCCAGATTGTTCATCCATTTGATCAAAGAGCCCACGACGGCCTGATAAAGAGAGGTGTTGGATTGAATGATGGCTTGAAATTCTTTTTTTGGCAGAAACAGAACTTCGGTATTTTCGTTCGCCACAAAAGTGTCACTGTGTTTTTCTTGTCCCAGAATACTGCCTTCGCCGAACGTTTTACCTTCGCTAAGAATTTGCAAAACAATTTCTTTTCCGGCAGGTGAAAGCTTGGATATTTTCACCGAGCCCTTGGTGATTAAAAAAAGACCGTTGATGTCTTCCCCGGCTTCAAAGATCAAGGCGTTCTTGATGAACTTTTTCTTCTTCATAACAGTTAAAAGTTCAGAGATGACTTTTTCTTCCTGTGAAGAACAGATCGGGCAGTTTGGAATTTTAGGTTCAGTCATCAGCCCCCCATATAGCGCTGTTTTCCTACCATACCTGTTTCTTTTGTGAATAGAAATTGAATATAAGGGAGTGCAACAATATAAGCCGTCAATCCCACCTTGGGTGGGAGGTTTTAGTCTCAACTGGTTTTCATCTAGAAGGGGACGGCTTTAAAGTCCGTTCCCCCTTCCTCTACTTTTGCCTGTCTCGGTCTAGAATCCTGAGACGTCACTGACTTTACGGCCGGGGTTTTCGTCACTCGCAAAAGGAATGATCGAAGCGGCAGTTTCAGATTTGGCTGTCGTTTTGGTTATCTTTTTATGAGAAGGAGTGAATGCCGCTGAGGCCACCACTTTTCCTTTGCTCTTTGCTCCTTGCACAATCTTCTGCAACTCATCCACCAGTTCTGACAAAGCGTTGGCCTGCTGAGACATCTCTTCAGACGACGCGGCAACCTCTTCGGAAGACGCCGCATTCCCCTGTGTGGCCTGATCCAGTTGATTCATCGCTTTTGTGATTTGCTCCAAGCCGTTGGCTTGTTCCTGGCTTCCTGTGGCAATTTCACCATTGAGGTCGGCGACCTTTTTCACGGCCAGAAGGATTTCTTTCAGGACCACGCCGCTTTCGCTGGCAATCTTGGCGCCATTTTCACTCTTGCTGACATTCTCAGTAATCAAAGACGAGATGTCTTTCGCCGCCACCGCACTTCTTTGTGCCAAAGAGCGAACGGCTTCCGCCACCACTGCGAAACCTTTTCCTTGTTCACCGGCGCGAGCCGCTTCTACTGCGGCATTCAACGCTAAAAGGTTTGTCTGGAAAGCGATATCATCAATGACATTGATAATCTCTTCGATTTTTTTCGAACCGCTGGCGATATCTGACATGGAGGAAATCAACTTTGAAATTTCCACTTCACCTTTTTCGGCGGCTTCGCGCGATTTTTGCGAAAGACCGTTGGCCTCTTGCGCGTGCGCCGTATTCATTTTCACCATGCTGGATAACTCTTCAATCGAAGCCACGGTTTCCTCAAGCGAAGCGGCGGCTTCCGTCGAACCCGAAGAAAGTTGCACACTTGCTGCTGCAAGCTGAGCGCCGCCCGTTGAAGTTTGTTCTGCGGCCAAGAGCACAGACTCGCTGATGCGCTGAAGGGATCTCGCCAAAGAGTTGGCGAAGAAGTATCCGAAGAGCAAAGCGAAAATCACGCCCCCAATGATAAAGCTTAAAGTGAAGGTGTTGGCATTGCTGGTGATCTCGCGGGCCGTGGCCGCTCTGTTGTTCATGTTGCTTTCATGAAACTTCAGAAGGTCATTGATCGCAGCGGTATAGACCAGAGCTTTTTCGGCACATTCGCTCAGAATCGCTTTTTGCATCTTTTCTTTATCTTCAGGTGTTCCTGACTGATAAAAAGAAATAATTGTGTCGGAAGTCTTCTTAAAGTCATTCCAGGCGACATCCACCTTGTCGTAAAACTCTTTTTGCCCCGGGATGAATTTCAGATCGACGTATTCTTTATTGTCTTTTTCATAATCTGCGATGGCTTCACGGGCAATGCGAATGCCGGCTTCTCCATCTTTAGCTGAAATCCCTGCAACACCTAAAGTGGTTAGATTCACCCGTAACTTTCTATAGTTTGCGAGCATGCGAGAAGCATAACCTGCTTTCGGAGAGACCTTGTTAACAATGAAGTCGTATTCGTGTCCGACGTTTTTCAAAGAAATGAAGGCCGTACTTCCCACGGCAATCGTCACCGACAGCAGAAGCGCGCAAAGAAGAAGAAGTTTCGTTTTTAGGTTCAGCTTTTCAAACATGAGAATCCTTTGATATTTGTAATGAATTTAGGTTCCCATGCATATCGGCGCCTCAGAACGAATAAAAAGGCAATCCAAGGTTAAATTATTGTAATACTCATTTTCGTGAATAAAAATCCCTACTTAGGGAGGCTGAGAAAAATCATCATTGATAATTGTGTTTACTAACATTTGTATGCATTTTTTTGCCCTATCGAACTGATGTTCCTCATGTAAAACAAAACACCTTTATGACAAAAACACCGGATCCTTCTATCGTAGAGGACACTGAACAGTCATTTTTCAAGAAAGGTTTGTCGTGAAAACAGGAATACTTCTATTAAGCCTGACTCTGTCATGGGGCGCATTTGCCCAGAATCATTCGCATCATGCGCATAAGGAAACCTCTTCGGCCTTGGTCCTCAATGATGGACAAAAATGGCAAGCTGATGATGTTTTAAGAAAACAGATGCAGGGACTTGAAGAAAAATTTGCGTCTGTGCATCAGCTATTTGAAACTAAAAAAGCCCGCAATGCTGATTTTATGATGCTGGCAAAACAGATCGGAGAAGCAACTTCTCAGATCGTAAAGAACTGCAAGCTTGAACCGAAAGCGGATGCGACTTTGCATGTAATTTTAGGTAAGCTCTTAAATGCCAAAGAGAATCTAGGTGTCGCGAAAAAACGTCTGGCGGCGCTGAAGGAAATGCAGCAAAGCTTCAATCTGTATCACGAATATTTTGAGTAAGATTATGAAAAACACAATGGCGGCCGCTGACCAGGTTCGGGACTTGGCAAAATCTCTGACGATTTCTGTGCATGAGCCCTTTGCAGAGTTCTTGCTCTGTTCCTCAGACGAACGTAATTTTTCTATTTCGCTCTTAGACTGTTATCGTCTGGCGGGGCATTCCTGTCATGCGATCACCGGAGCTTTTTTAGTGACAGCCGCTGCCGTGGCCGAGCTTTTTCCCGCTGACGGCGTCTGTGTTCGAGGCGACGTGGCCGTCGATTTTGGAGCGCAATTGACCGAACGGGCCACGGGGCCGCGATCGCATATCATCAGTTATATCACTGGCGCTTGGGAAGACTCTGGATTCCCCGGCTTGCGGGGACAGTTTGTGCGAAAGAACTTGATGTCCTTCGGGAATGAAAATCTGCGCCAAGATGTCATTCGCTTCCGTCGTCTTTCAACTGGGGCCACCGTGGATCTGATCTATGATCCGACGCCCGTTCTGCAGAAATTAGATCTGACGAGGCCCTTTCCCGAAAGTTGGCGTTTTGAAGTTGCGCAGGTACTTCAACAGCGTAGTGAAGTCGTGCGGCGTCCTTGAGGATTTATAAATAGTTGTCGGCAAGTAAAAGGGCTTTTGCGACCAAGGCTGTCGTGTACGCGGAAGAACGCCACACGACGGGGTAACGCGCAATAAAAGTCGCAGCGTAGAAGACCTGGCCCGGCCAGTAAGTACGGCCTGCTGAGTCTTTTTGCGCCTGGGCCAGTAAGAAGCGAAGGCCCCTTTGGACACGTTTTCGATGCAACTCATTTTCGGGATCACCTAAAAGCATCAACGCATTCAGCGCCCACGCGGTCGAATGAATAGAGTCGGGACGGGCTAAGAAGCTGTTGCGCCAAGAGCCGTCCATATTTTGTTTGCTGATGATGTAGTTAAGCAGCCGCTGACGGGAAGGCTCCAGGCAACTCGTACCACCGGCGATCGCTGTCGCCATCGTGTAGGGCAGCGCATAGTAGCTGGGATAATACATTCCACAAAAGTAAAATTGTTTAAGACGCACGACCCGATTTAAATGTTCGCAGCTGGCTTGATAACCGGGACCCGAGGTTTTTTTTACCAAGGTGAGAAGCTTTAAAATATTTCCGTTCACGACGCAGTCGACATCGTTAAAGTTAAATGGAATACGTGTGCCGCGATGAGGACCGGCAAAAATATTTCTGGGCATAGCCGGATTTTTTTCATCCCAAAGCCAGGTTAAAAAAGCTCCTGTGTTAACCTGGCCCTGAGCCGCGTTGTAAGCATGCGGAACGCGGTTCAAATCTCGCGCCGTCGAAAACGCCTTGATCACTTGCGCGGGCAGGGGCGAGTTTTTTTGACCACCAATCAGTTCCAGATAATGCAGTGTCGTATAGGAAACGGAGGTCGTATCTGCATCGGGAGGAATGTTCGCAAAACCTTTCCACTGCGAAGCCAGATACATGAATCGAGGTTGTCGGACTTTCACGCCTCGAAACGTCGTCGGCGGATAAAAATTAAAAAGCGTCCCCCAATAATATTTCTGATAACCCTCTGCCGTCTGTCGCAACAGAGCAGGGATTTGATGATAGTGCGGGTTCTTCAGATAGATTTCAGCCAAAACATTGGCCACGGAGGAAGCGACAAAAGCCGTGGGCTCATCATACGGCACATTGAATTTTCCGACGCCGATCGGGCTTGGCACATACGAGGTCACGCGCGCGCGCCACTGTCCCGGCTCGTAGCCTTCGTTGCCGGTGGTTTGATAGTGTTCGATAAAGTCCAGAGCCGAAGAAATCTGTTTGTCGAAATAGGGCTGTGCCAATGTCGTCGCAGAAGTCAGAAATACCAGAAGTCCAAGCCAGCTCTTTTGCACGCACCACCTCCCGCAGTTCTGATGCTTTTCAAAAAGTTTTCTGTTGTCAGGAAAAAGAAGCGTCCTCTGCATCCTTACATTGGGGCCAGATTGTCTTTGCGGTGGGATGATGGGGAAAGCCGCCCCCAGCCCTCATTTCAAAGGTCGGTGACTGGGAAGGCCTTCAAATCAAATATATTGGCTCTGGCGACGAGCTGGAGGGGGCGTGTCTTACCGGCTCTAACAGAGTGCGCAAAACCTTTGACTTTCGCCCCCTTAGCTCGCTAAACCATTGATTCGCCCAAAAGAGGTGAAGAAAGGTTACGGGTAGGATCCCAGAGGTTCTACTACGTGGGAGGTTTACAAAAACTAATATGACAAAACAATTAAACAAAGCCGAGCTTGAAAAACAGAAAGTTCTAGCTTTCTTGGATGCTGAAGACGCTAAGGTTCCAGCAAATCCTGGTATCTTGAATGCGAAAGCAGATAAAGGTGACTTCGAAAATCTATTTGAAGCATCTATGAAAGAGCAAGACTTCAAAGTCGGCGACGTTGTTACTGGTGCGGTAGTCGAAGTTCAGTCTGACTACGTTCTAGTTGACATCAACTACAAGTCTGAAGGTTTGATCGCGATCAATGAATTCCGTATTGTTGACGGCGTTCGTGAAGTGAAAGCTGGAGACAAAGTAGAAGTTTTGATCGACCGTATCGAAAACGAAAACGGCATGATCGTTCTTTCTAAAGACAAAGCTGACATGCTTCGTGCATGGACTGATATCTCTAAAGCAGCTGAGAACGAAGAAGTTATCGAAGGTACTGTTGTTGCTAAAGTTAAAGGCGGCTTGAGCGTTGATATCGGCGTTAAAGCATTCTTGCCTGGATCTCAAATCGATCTACGCCCTGTTCGCAACATGGACGTTTACCTTGGTAAGAAATTTAAATTCAAAGTTATCAAATTCAATAAGAAACGTGGCAATATCGTTCTTTCTCGCCGCGCTCTTCTTGAAGAAGAACGTGACAGTCTTCGTTCACAAACTCTTGATACTATGGCGGAAGGTTCTATCGTTACGGGTGTTGTTAAAAACATCACTGACTACGGAGCATTCATCGACCTTGGTGGCATGGACGGATTGTTGCACATCACAGACATGTCTTGGGGCCGCGTAAAACATCCTTCAGAAATGTTGAATGTTGGCGACGAAATCCAAGTTAAAGTTCTTAAGTACGACAAAGAAAAAGAACGCGTTTCTTTGGGCATGAAGCAATTGACTTCTGATCCTTGGGAATCTGTTAAAGCTTCTTATCCTCCAGGCACTAAGCTTAAAGGAAAAGTTGTATCTTTGGCTGAATACGGTGCATTCGTTGAACTTGGCGAAGGTATCGAAGGTTTGATCCACGTTTCTGAAATGTCTTGGACTAAACGTGTGAAACATCCTTCTCAAATCGTTAACGTTGGTGACGAAGTTGAAGTTGTTGTACTTGAAGTCGACACTGAAAACCGCCGCATCAGCTTGGGTATGAAACAGCTTCAAACAAATCCTTGGGTTGAAATGAAGGAATCTTATCCTCCAGGAACAATCATCGAGGGCGAAGTGAAGTCTGTTACTGACTTCGGTATCTTCATCGGTATTGAAGAAGGTATCGACGGTCTAGTTCATATCTCTGACTTCTCTTGGACTAAACGTGTAAATCACCCAAGTGAGATGTTCACTAAAGGTCAAAAAGTACGCGCGGTTGTTCTAGGTGTAGACATCGAGAACGAAAGATTCTCTTTGGGTATCAAACAACTTGAGTCTGATCCTTGGTCTAACATCGAAAACAAATACGCTATCGGTACACAACACGACGTTAAAGTAACTAAAACAGCTGATTTTGGTGCTTTCGTTGAGCTTGAGTCTGATATCGAAGGTTTGATCCACATTTCTGAACTAACAACTGACAAAATCAACTCAGTTGAAGACTTCATTAAGCCAGGTCAAACTGTAAAAGCGGAAGTGATCTCTATCGACAAAGACGCTCGTAAGATCGGTTTGTCGGCTAAGCTTGTTAAACTTCGCGAAGCAAAAGCGGACGTTGACGATTACGTTAAAAAAGCGACTGCAACATCCAAGTCTACTTTCGGTGACTTGTTTGCTGACCAGTTGAAAAACGTAAAAACTGACAAGCAATAGTCTGGGCGCATACCGCCGAGGCGTTGACTAAAAAGTCATAAAGAGGGACCCTAAACAGGTCCCTCTTTCTTTTTCGGGACGTCGGAACGGGAGCGCATCATGAAGGGCAGTTTCTTTAAAAAGCTTGTTATTATTTTTCTGGTTTTTGTCGGTATTGGAGCTCTACTAAAAATGAGCATCGACTCTTTCGGAGAGTCTGAGAAAAAAGTCCTCTCGCAAAATTCCATCCTCCACCTTGAAATGAACGGGGTGATTTTGAATGGGAAAAAGTTCCTTAAAAATCTGAAGAAATACAAAGACGACGACAAGGTCAAAGCCATTTTGATCTCTATCAATTCTCCAGGGGGTTCGGTCGGACCTTCGCAAGAGATCTACGCGGAAATTAAACGGGTTCGTGAAGAACTTAAGAAGCCAGTGATCTGCGTGTCTACAGGTGTGATGGCAAGTGGTGCTTACTATTCGGCTGTGGCTTGTGACAAAATCGTGGTGGCTCCGGGGGCCCTTGTTGGTTCTATCGGCGTGATCATGGAATTTGCAAACATTGAAAAGCTTTATGATTGGGCGAAGATTTCCCGCTATTCCATCACCTCCGGAAAATTCAAAGACTCTGGCGCGGAATACCGAGCTATGCGCGATGATGAAAAAGCCTTATTCCAGAATATGATTGATGAGGTTTACGGTCAGTTTAAGTCCACCGTCGCGAAAGAACGCGGCTTGAAAGAAGACGTCGTGACTGAGTATGCGGATGGCCGGGTTTTCACTGGGGCTACCGCGGTGAAAATGGGCTTTGCCGATCAGGAAGGCTTTTTTGAAGATGCCGTGAAGCTTGCCGCGGAAACGGCGAAATTGGGTAAAGACTATAATATTTTCGAGATCCCCAAAAAGCGCCTCAGCATTTTTGATCTGAGTGGTGGGGACGGGGAGGACGATTTGAACAGTCTTTCCGAATACGCGGATCTTCTTAAAGGCAAGTCTTTCGGACCTGATATGGAAGGTGCGATGAAGTACATTCTGCGCGCCAAATATCTGAACCAACCCCTTCTTTTGATGCCGGGTTACTGGGAGTAATTCGTGGCAAAGAAGGCAAAAAAGAAAACCGCAGCAAAAGCGCAAGCTGTCAAACGAACGGCGAAGGCCGCCTCTGGAAAGCTGCAAATCGGGAAAGACATTTGGCCTTTAGAGCGTGATGTTCTTTTCCGTCCGGACCGCATGAAGTATGTGCGAAAACTCATCAAGCCGGAAGGTTGTGTTTTTTGTAAAGCTGCAAAAGAAGAAAGCTCTTTTGATACGCTTTGTGTTTACCAAACCAAATATTCTATGGTGGTGCTTAACAAGTATCCCTACAACAGTGGTCATCTTTTGGTTTTGCCACGTCGGCATTGTGGAGACCTTTTGCAGCTCGCTGAAGCGGAGTTTCGCGACCTGCAGGACACGATTCGTTTAGCGATGAAGGCCCTGAATGATGCTTATCAGCCGGGTGGAATCAATCTGGGATTGAATCATGGAGCTGTCGCTGGAGCCGGTATCCCCGAGCATCTTCACTATCATTTGATTCCGCGGTGGTCGGGAGACCTGAACTTCTTTCCTCTTATCGCTGAGACCAAGGTCTTGGTTGAAAGTCTTGAGCAGACCTACGATAAGCTTTCGGGTATTTTAAGGAAATATGAATAGAGGCGTAACCTTCCAAACGGCTCCGCTCACTCCCGCAGTGAAGTGGTTGCTGATTATCAATGTAGCTATCTGGTTTGTCTTCCAAGTTATTATGGAAGGCTTTTTACGCGTGCCCTTCACATCTTTGTTTGGTCTTTTCCCGGGCAAAGTTCTTTTTGAATTCCAGATCTGGCAATTAGGGACTTACATGTTCCTGCATTCTTTGCAGGTCACCCATATTCTTTTCAACATGCTGATGCTGTGGTTCTTCGGAGCGGAGCTTGAGCAGCGTTGGGGAACGAAATTCTTCCTGATCTATTACTTCACCTCGGGTATCGGCGCCGCAATCTTGTACTGCTTGGGTGTGTGGACCTATGCTTTGGTGACCGGGTCTCAGACGGGGTTGATTGTTCCAGTGGTGGGCGCTTCTGGGGCCGTTTTCGGTCTTTTGCTTGCTCAAGGCATTATCTTCGGCGAGCGCATTGTTTATTTCTTCATGCTCTTTCCAATGAAGACTCGTTATTTTGTCGCTCTTATGGGACTTGTGCAGTTGGCTTCCATGATGACTTCCAGTGTCAGTGGAGGCGAGGTGGCCTATTTGGCTCACTTAGGGGGGCTGGTTTCCGGCTATATCTGCCTGAAGTTTAAGGGGTGGTTTGACCGTAATGAATGGAAAAAGAAGTCCAAAGCCAAAGGCCGCAATCTGCGCCTGGTGGTGGATAACGAAAAGAACGATAAGCCTCCCAAATACTGGAATTAACGGGAAAAAGCTTCCAGGTGCCTGGACTCGCCGGGTGAAGTGCGCTATAAAAGGGTTTCGCAGAAAAAGGGGTACGCAATGTCATTGGCTCAAGCTAATAAAAATTTGAAGTTCGACAAACGATTGACTGAAAGAAATTTGAACGTTGGAGAAATGTCGAAAGAAGAATTGCAAAAGCACTTGGAGTCTCTTCCTGATCTTGCTCACAATGTCGAGAAATTCACTATCGACGGAAAAAATTCTTCTTCGGCAGAAGAATCTCACTAAGATCGTCAAAAATCTTAGCGCTGAAAAGCCTCGCCTATCGCGGGGCTTTTTTATTTTAAGGGACTGACATGTTCAGCGCATCCGCGATTTTCTTGCGCAAAATTTCCCTTTCAGCCGGGGTGGGTTCTTCGCCCCACTTCTTGATAAAGTCAGCTTCGGCACTGCGGTAAGCCTGATCAAACTGTTCCCGTTTGATTTGGGTCACGGCATTTTCTGCGTGTTTGGCGATTTCCTGAATCTGTTGAATGGTTTGTTCAATGTGGCGATTATGATAGTCCTGGATTTGTTCGTAGCCATTATGGACATTCAAAGCGAAAAGAACGCCGAAGATCACGCGACCATAGATTTTTTTAAAAGTGTTGTAAGCCTCGATGTGGTTTTGACTGCGTAAGGCCACCCGCGCCTCTTCGGCGTGAGTTTTAAAGCCGTCGCGAATAATCTTGTACATCAGCTCCGGCGGGACTTCCGCATTTTTCATTGAAGGCAAAGCCAATGGAATGCGCAGCCATTCCAAGGAACGGTGTTGGAGCAGGGTCCACAGTCGGTCCAGACTTTTGCGGGTCCAACCGGCATCCCGCGGATCACGCACTTCCAACCAGGTTTTTAGCAAACCTTCCTGCAAAAGTTTTTCTTTGATCAAAATTACAGTGGAGTCCTCTAAACGCTGCTCTTTATTTTGACGAAGCCAGCGATCGACGACTTCTTTCTTTCCGAAAAGAACCATCCCCAGTTCAATAGTGTATCTTTCCAGCGCTTTATCCGAAACGAATGTTTGTAAGTCCGTGTCGTTGATGAGCTTGCGAAGTTTACGACGACGTAACCAGGAAAAGTCTTTTCCGATCTCTTCAACAGAGTTCGAACCTTTAAGTAGAAACTTGTTGTGGGTGGCGTCGATTTTCTGAAGAACCTCTAAGACGGTAGGAAGAAAAATAGACTCGCAACGAGGCGCTGCCTGAGCCAGGTTCACCCAGCTCAGGCAAAGAATCATTAGGTAGAAAAAGCGAGTCGTTAAAGACATCTTTGGGTTATTCCAAGTTCACAGCGGCGGCCATCAATGAAAGGCGTGTCGCTTTGATTTCCGCGATCACTTTTTCTGCGTCAGAATCAGACAATCCTCCCAAGACCTGCCCCAGGTTTCCAGCACTCATCACCAGAGGGCCGACCAGCAGGGCTTTGGATTCCCGTTGAGTCATGCCATAAACAGTGATGGCGACACCAGAGGCCTGCGCAATCTGAGAAAACAATTTGTTTTGTGAAATGGAGTCTTCGCTGATTGTGTATTCGTTCAAGGACTGACGAACTGTTGTCAAAGAGGAGTTCAGTTGCTTAAGCACAGCAGATGTCTGTTTGTCGGCGACAGAGATCGCAGATTGCACTTGTGTTTCCGCGAGCTTCAATTGCTCTTCCAAGCTTTTAGTATCGACATCCGTTTTGCGAGCTTGACCGATAAGGCCCAATCCCGCTGACGACAAAGAAATGACGGCAGAAAGAGCGCCGGTTAAATATCCATTCAAGGCTTGACCGCCAGTTCCTTTTTTTATTGTGAGAGCAGCTATCGCAGAGAGACCTAAACCGATCGCTGCGCCGGTCACCGCAGTGCCATTAGCGAAAGTGCCGCGTGACTCGCGTTTTTCGATGGCAACTTGCGCGTCACCTAAAGCTTTATCCAGGCTTTGGATCTCTGCTTTCAGGGCGCGTACGTTTTCTTTAGCTATACGGATTTGTTCATCGCCAATGCCTGCGGTGCGATCTTGGGCCATGGCTGCGCTTTGCAGGCCGATAAGGCCCGCTACAGTTAACGAAATAATTTTAGATGACATGGGTTCTCTCCTTTTGGCTCTTGAAGAGCAAGGGATGTACCCGATGAAATGAGATATATTTGAATCTGATGTCTCATCTTGGGACGCATCTTGTATTGAAACAAAGAGCGGCAAGGGACTTGAAAAAGTTCGACAGGTCAAAAAAAGAAGGCCACTTGTGATGTCGACAAGTGGCCTGCCAATGCTTTTCGTCGCTTCTGAAGTCTTAGAACTTCATGCCCACTCCCAATCCGTAAAGCATTGGATTGATGTCTAAAGTTGTTAGATAGTTTCCGTTACTAGCAACGTCAGTTTTGATATAGACTTTTTTGATATCCAAATTCAAGTAAAGGTTGTCGCCAATTTTGTAGTCGGCACCTACTTGCAAAGCCAATCCTGTCGAGTTTGTACTTACGGAAAGGTTGCTGGACAAATCAACATCATAGAACAATGTGTGATTCAAACCTAAACCTGCATAAGGAACGAAGCCGTTGCCAAGGTCATAGTGATATTTAGCTGTGACTGTTGGCGGAAGAAGACTGACTTTTCCTAGGTCGGTGCCATTCAAAGAAACCTCGTGGCGAGACGTTCCTAGAATCAACTCTACAGACCATTCCGGCGTGACGAAGTAACTGAAATCAAGCTCGGGAATCGTTTGTTTGTCAGCTTCAACACCACTGACGGGAGAAGAGCTGTTATCTGGTGTGATGTAAACGCCGCGAATATGAGCCATCCAGTTTTCGGCGAAAGCGCTGGATGAAAATGCGAAGACACTGAGTAATACTGCTGCAAACACTTTTGTTTTCATTTGAGAACTCCTAGTTCAACAAGTTGTGTGTGATTGCATCTTACTGCTGCCAGATAGAATTGTTATTCGACCCCAAGTGGAATTCGGGCCTCCTTAACGCTGTTAGTAGAAAGAATCTCACCTGGGTTGAAGCAACAATTCGTTGCAACCCCGAGTTAGCAGTTGAAACAAGGGAATACGAAAAGGTATTCGTTCCTCTTTTTTTATGTGACACTACAAGTGGAGGAAGTAAAGGCATGACCCAATTTGTTTCAGCTGAAGAAGCCCTTAAGATCGTTAAGTCCAATGATAATGTATTTATCCATACTGCTGCGGCAACACCGCAACAGCTCGTGCGACAACTGACGTTGCGAGCAGAAGAACTTATGGGAGTCAAAGTATACTCCATCCATACGGAAGGGGATTGCTCTTACGCGGACCCTAAGTATGAAAAAAGTTTTGAGATTCATAGCTTTTTCAATGGCGGCAATCTGCGTAAGGTTCGTGGCAACCTGAATCCTTCATTTGTCCCTATTTTTCTAAGCGAAATTCCGACGTTGTTTTATAACCAGACTGTGCCGTTGGACGTGGCCCTTATTCAAGTCTCGCCACCAGACCAACACGGGATGTGCAGTTTGGGACCGTCAGTGGATGTTTCCATTGCGGCGGTTCGTTCGGCCAAGACGGTGATTGCCCAAGTGAATCCTCGTATGCCGCGGACTTTCGGTGATTCGCAATTTGAATTTTCCAAGGTTCACTATGCGGTGGAAGTGAACGAAGAGCTTTATATCAAGAAGGCGACCGAATTAACCGAGACGGAGTTGCAGATCGGTCGCAATGTTGCCAGTCTGATCGAAGACGGTGCGACCTTGCAGATGGGTATTGGAGCTATTCCGGATGCAACATTGAAAGCCTTGACCGGACACCGCGATCTTGGTGTGCACACTGAGATGTTTTCAGATGGGCTGGTGGAGTTGTATAAAACGGGAGCGATTACGAATAAGTTTAAAAAGCGGATGCGTGACAAGATCGTTACGAGTTTTGCCATCGGTTCACGTAAGACCTATGACTTTATTGATAACAATCCCATGGTCGTCATGATGGATGCCACGTATACCAATGACACGCATATTATTCGTCAGAACCCTAAGGTCATTGCAATCAATAGCGCCATCGAAGTCGATTTGACTGGCCAAGTGTGTGCTGACTCGATTGGTGCTCGGATATATTCGGGCGTTGGTGGACAGATGGATTTCATGCGAGGGGCCGCTCTTTCCCCTGGAGGGAAGCCGATCATCGCCTTGCCGTCAAAAACCGCTAAGGGAGAAAGTAAGATTTCGGCCTTCTTAAAAGAAGGAGCTGGCGTCACTACAACGCGGGCTCATGTGCACTATATCGTGACAGAATATGGAGTGGCGTATTTGCATGGTAAAACCTTGAAAGAGCGCACGCAGGCATTGATTGCTATTGCGGCACCTGAGTTCCGTGAAACTCTGGAAATTCAGGCTAAAAAAGTTTTAGGATATTGATTTTTAAAAGCGGTCCCGCAGATTCTAAATTATTTGCGGGGCCTTTTTTGGGAATTACTGCTGAACCTGATTCGCCTGCGCAGTCATCGAGTTGTCACGAGCGATAGCGGCCGCCACTTTTTCTTGGCTGAAAGGCGCCCACTCTTCACGAATGATTTTGTATGAGTCACCTGATTTTAGTGCGTAAATAGTCTTTACGCCATAATCGACGTGTTTATCTGATTCATATCTTTGTAAGGTTTTTACCAGAAGCTGATCATTGTGTTGAACGATGTAAGGTTGCGAAAGGTGAACCTTGATATACTCGTATTTGGATTTCAAATTGGATTTGTGATTTTTCCAGGAATCAAAGTTAAAGCCGGGAGCTTTAAAGTCCTTATCATAAAAGCTCATGTACTTTTCAATATCCTGTTCTTCCCAGGACTTGCGCCACTGTTCAACAAAGGAACTCAGCTCAGAGCGGCGTTTTTCATGCTCGCTTTTGCTGAGGTAGTTCACGTGATCGAAAATCAAAATCGGCGTTTCGCGAAGTTTGACATAGTCCGCGAGTTTTTTGATGACTTCATTTCGGACCACCACGCAGCCTCGTGAGCCGCGAGTTAAAGGCACCGAATCGGGGATCGCGTGCAGCCAAATGCCAGAGCCAGTTTTATTTTGTCGTTGATCGAAAAGATTTGGATAGTTCGTCGTAAAAGCCAAACCACCATACAGACTGAAAGGAATCGCTGGCTGAGTCAGGCGCTTTTCCAGGAAGTAAATACCCTCTGGAGTTTTATGATCATCGCGCTTGGTTTTGTTTCCGCCCATTTTGCCAATGTCAGCAGGGTACTCATCGACTTTTTTAATATCTTCACCATTACGTTCGAAGACCGAAAGCTTGCGCTTTTCCTTATCAACAAGAAAAACGTAGCGAGAGAAGGCTTCCGTCTCTGAAATTTGCAGTAAAGATGCGGGGAAAAGATCCGCCTCGTTTTGAGAAGACGGCGCGACAGGTTGACCCGCCACTACTGGTAGGCTGAAAAAAGATAAAGCGCATCCCGCGAGAAAAAGTCTCATAGTTTCATTATGAATGAACTAGACGTATTCTTGTCAAGTGTAGGTCCACATATGTCTAAAGCTTGGACGTTTTCCCTGAAATTTTCTTACAAGAATTGAGGTCCTGCTCGTTAAGACCTTGGCCTGTTTCACCGATAAACCAAATGTCATTATCCACGAGGTTATTAAATGGCAGAAGCACAAGAACAAGCTGCGGCTCCCAAGAAGAATGTCGGTAAACTACTACAGATAGTGTTCGCCGTCATAAACCTTGGGGTGATGGGCGGGGGTGCCTACATGGTATATGCCTCGACTATAGGGTGGGAAAGTCCTTCGATTTCAGAGGAGCAGGCCGAAAGGGATCTGGCCTCCACTCAGGATGCAGAAGATACGACGCCTTTGGTCTATACGATGGACAAGTTCACCGTCAATTTGGGCGGAGAACCGAAGCGCACAATCCGTTTGGAAATAAATCTGCAAATGTTGGGTAAAGAAGGTTTTGAAGAGGTGATGGAGCCGGAAAATCGTGCCAAGGCTCGTGACCGAATTGTTCGCTTACTGAACGATAACTCCTTCAGTGATCTTGATAGTATCCAAGGCAAACTTTTCTTAAAAGACAAAATTGCTGGCGAAGTGAATGGCATCCTTCATCGGGGTGTTGTCAAAGACGTCTTTTTTTCTGATTTCGTTGTGCAGTAAAGCACAGCTTTCTTCGACCGGGCGCAAGCCCGGAACAAAGTCTTAAAAGTCCTGAAAGATCGTTGAATTAACAGTCCTCCAGTTTCACACTAGGGTTTATTGTACTTTCAACGAAAGAAGCAGCTATGACACGTTTTTCGACCTTGCTCTTGGGACTTCTTATGTCATCCACAGTCTTTGCTGTGGACCCAATGCCAAATCAAAAGCCGGAAATCAAAGAACCTTTGGGAGCCATCAAAGGTTGGGCGACACAAAATGATCTGAAGATTTCTTTGCCCGTAACGAAATTTGTTTTGGAAAATGGACTGACCGTCCTGCTCTTAGAGGATCATGCAGTTCCGATGGTGAGCTACCATACTTGGTATAGAGTCGGCTCCCGCGACGAGTACCCCGGTGTTACGGGGGCTGCGCATATGCTTGAGCACATGATGTTTAAGGGCGCAAAAAAATACGACGGCAAATCTTTCGATCGAATTTTTCATGAAAATGGTATTACAAATAATGCCTTTACGACAAATGACTACACAGGTTTTTACGAAAATCTGCCAAGCTCCAAGTTAGAACTGGTCATGGATATGGAAGTAGACCGCATGAGTTCGCTTCTTATCAATCCGGAAGACTTAAAGAGTGAAAAAGAAGTGGTGGCGGAAGAACGCCGTTGGCGAGTAGACAACAATCCCATGGGTCTTTTGCGGGAACTCATGATGGGAACTCTTTTTAAAGTGCATCCCTACAAGTGGCCGGTGATTGGCTACATGAAAGACATTGCCGCATACGATTCGGAAAAGCTTCGTTTTTTCTATAATACTTATTACGTTCCCAATAACGCCGTGTTGGTTATCGTCGGCGACTTCAAAACCTCCAAAGTTAAAAGTCTGATTGAAAAGTATTACGGCAAGTTGCCCAAGAAGCCTTTACCTGAAGCAAAAAAAATAGAAGAACCGCCGCAGAAAGTTCAGCAAAACGCCACCCTCAAAAAAGATGTTCAGAACAGCTCTTTTGTTGTGGCTTTCCGCAGTCCACGGCAGGGCGAACCTGATATGTACGCTTTGGATTTGGCGGCAAATATTTTAGGATATGGTACTTCCAGCCGCTTGCATAAGCGCCTAGTTTATCAAAAACAAATCGCGACTTCAGCATATGCTTATAACTACGCGATGAAAGACGCCGGTATTATGGGTTTCGGCGTCAGCTTAAAACCGGGTCAGGGCACGCAAGAAGCCTTGGACACCGTGTACAATGAAATTTGGAAACTTCGCAATCAAAAGGTCAGTGACAAGGAACTTGAAAAAGCTAAAACGCAGGTCATGAAGGATCTTGTTGATGGGCTAAAAACCATGGACGGCAAAGCGCGTTCTTTAGCGGTGAATGAAATCGTGACTGGTTCTTATGAAAGTCTTTTCACTGATCTGGAAAAGTACCAGGCCGTCACGGCGGAAGATATTCAGAAAGCCGCGACGAAGTACACACAACAAACTCAGCGCTCGATCATCACTTTAGAACCTAAGGCGAAAAAGGAATAAGTATGAAACGCATCTCATTAGTTATCACTCTTCCTCTGATTTGTTCCGCGCTGCTAGCATGCTCGACGTCTGCAAAAAAAGAGGGTCCTAAGCCCGGCACAGGTTACGTGCAAAAAGGCAATGGCTCTTTCAAGCTACAACCTTATAAAGAAGTGACGCTGGAAAACGGTCTTAAGATTATTTATATCCATGACGCCTCTTTGCCGCGAGTCAGTTTTACCTTGCTGTTGAAAACCGGAAATATGCAGGAAACCGCATCCAAAGCGGGGTTGAATGCTTTGACGGCTTATATGCTTGAACAGGGAACCCAGACGCGTGATGCCCTGAAAATTGCTGATGACTTCGGTCAATTAGGTGCAGGCATGGACGTGTCACCAGGATATGATGTCACGACACTTTATTCGGACTCTTTGATCACGAGTTCGGGCACTTTGCTAGAGCTCTTCGCTGACGTGGCGATGAATCCGGCTTTTAAAGACGCTGAAATCAACCGCATTCGTTCACAAATGCTGGCGAATCTGCAAAAGAAAATCGACAACCCTTCGGCCTTCGCGGATGACAAGATGGATCAGTTCCTTTACGGAAATCATCCGTATTCGCGCGACGTCAATGGAACTCCTGAGGCTCTTCGCGGTATCACTAAGCAAGATATTATCAAACACTATCTGACGTTCTATCGTCCTAATAATGCCTCATTGGCTGTTGTGGGAAGCTTCAACGCAGATTTTGAAAAAGCCGTGCAAGATGTTTTTGCAAAGTGGACGAAGCGAACCATCCCTGAGGTGGCGACAGAGGCTGCGCCGGCCATTGAGGGTCTGAAAGTGAAGTTGATCGTCAAGAAGGGCTTGCAGCAGACGCAGATCCGCGTGGCGCAACTGGGAATCGACCGTAAAAATGAAGACTACTTGCGCTTGCGTTTAAGCAATGAATCTTTGGGCGGAGGTTTTGCCAGCCGCTTGAATCAGAAAGTGCGCGATGATCTGGGATTGACGTATTCCATCTATTCGTTCTTTGACGTGCGAAAAGATCGCGGCAGTTTTGAGATTTCAACCTTCACGAAAAATGAAACGGCGGGGAAGACGCTGGAAGAAACTTTGAAAGTTGTCAGTGATTATGTGACTGGAGGAGCGCAAGAACCCGAGGTTGCGGCAGCCCGTAACCAATTGATTGGTCAGTTCCCAAGAGCTATCGAAACGGCTGATCGTCTGGCTTATAATCTTCTGTCTTTGGACTTTTACGGAATCCCGGTGGATTACCTGACGGACTTCAATAAGAATGTTGGTAAAATCAAGGTGAGCGATTCCAATGCGGCGATACAGAGGGCTTTGGGGGCGGGGGGATTTAAGGTTTTGGTTTATGGGGATGAGAAGATTATTTCGCAATTCGAAAAATACAAACCCGAAATCCAAAAACTGGTCCCTTAAACTGTTGATGGCAAAGAGTTTGCCCAACTCTTTGCCATTATGCCCATTCATTGCCCCTATTGCCAGCAAACCAACTCCTCCGCCGAATCCCGGGATATCATCGTTTCCTACGGATCTTTTTTACGGAAATCAGACAACTCCCGTCACCAACGCTTTCGTTGCAAACCCTGCCAGAAGCTTTTTTCTCTCGCGACCTTTAGTCCGTGCTTTCGGCAAAAGAAACGCCACCTCAATGTGAGGTTCTATGAACTCATGGTCAGCGGAACTTCTCTTCGCAGAGCCGCCTTTTTGTTAAAGATCAATCGTAAGACCGTCTTTCGGAAGTTTATTTTTATGGGATTAGCATCAAAGCACTTCCTGGAGCTTGAACGCCAGGGCCATGCCGCGAGCCTCGAAGTGGAATTCGATGACCTTGAAACCTTTGAGCACACGAAGCTAAAACCGCTCTCGGTAGTCGCTGTGATCGAGTCTGAGACCCGACGCATTTTAGGCTTTAAAGTCGCCAGAATGCCCGCTAAAGGCCTTCTTGTGCAAAGGTCTCTAAAGAAATACGGAAGACGAAAGGACGAAAGAGGAAAAAGAAGACGAGAACTCTTTCATGAGCTTAAGCCCCATATCCATCCACTCGCGACAATTAAGTCCGATGAAAACCCTCACTATCCGAAGGATGTTAAAAGATTTTTCCCGCGATGCCGTCACACCACTTTCAAGGGTCAAAGGGGCTGCGTCGTCGGGCAGGGGGAGCTTAAAGGTGGGGGTTTTGATCCTCTGTTTAGTCTTAATCATTCCTACGCAATGTTGCGAGCCAACATCAGCCGACTTTTTCGAAGGACGTGGAATACGACGAAAAAGCCTGAAAGGTTGGAGCTTCATCTCGCCATGTACGTTCTTTATCACAATTTATTTTTGATTCACAACCCAGCGAAATAGAAGGGCAAGGAAATAAAAAAAAGCCCTTTGTGAAAAAAAAGGGCTTATCATCAACAGCGAAAGGGACCAGCTTTTTATTTTTTCCTCTTTTTTGCTCTTAGATAAATCAAAGCCCCCAAAGCCGCCAGCAACAAAGCCCCGCCCAAAAGCATCGCTTTATTGCTGCCCTTGGATTCTGTGCCATCGCCTTGAATCATATCAGCCGGCATTGCCGAACTAATCGGTGCTCCCAAAGTTTCCGAGCCGGGGCGAATAGGACCAAGGTCGGGTTTAGCCAAAAGATTTTTTGAAGCGATCACTCGCAGACTCATCACTGCCTTGAAGAAGTCTTGGCTGTATTTCGTATAATACTGCTTGTGCGCACTGAAGGTTACCAAGATGGCGATCTTATCTTTGATCGTGGCCAAGTAACGAGTGAAGTAATTCGGAACTTCCGAAGCCAGGTGAAGAGAGTCGATCCATGTTTGATCATTGATTTGCACACTCTTTGCTTTGTACACAATTTTAGATTCGGCCGAGCCACCGCCACGAAGATTGACCGTAATAGGCGTGTTCAAGTGAGACTCATACAAGGCAAATGTATCCGTGGGCCCCACTTCCTTCGCGGTCAGGATGATGATGGCTTCTTTGGATTCCTTCGTTTGCTCGCTACGGCAGACCCACTCTGTTTGCTCCAAGTTACATTTCCAGGTTTCAGGCATTTCAAATGCGATGTAGGCATTACGAAAGACTTTTGCATGGGCGCTAAAACTGAGTAGAATAACGGCGAGTGATGTGAACAAGCTGTACTTCATGCTGACCTCGGGTTGGTTATGCTTGCACTCTGCTTTTGGCGGAGTAAGGTTGCATTAAGTATAATAGCAAAATTCCTTCGGATCAAAGCGCAAAGGAGAAAAATCCTGTGAAGAACCTTTATCAGCTAACCACGTTTGTTACGGTGATCAGTGAAGGAAGCATGACAGCCGCGGCGGACAAGCTTTATCTGACTCAGCCCGCAGTTTCGCAGCAGATTCGCAATCTAGAGGAAGATCTAGGCGTGGAGCTTTTAGTGCGCGGAGTTCGGCAGATCAAAGCGACTCCGCAGGGTGAAGTTCTTTATGAGTATGCCAAGAAGATTATCAATCTGACTCAACAAGCTGAAATTGCCATCAAGTCGATCGGCGCGCACATGAAGGGGCAGTTGCGTATTGGAACACTGAACTCGCTGGGTTTGCACTTGATGAGCCCTATTGTCGGACGTCTGATGCGGCACAATCCAGACTTGATGTTGAAGGTGGACTACGATCGCGGTGAAGAGCTGATTAAAAGCTACAAGAAGGGGCAGTACGACATCTTGATTCTGCCTGACGTGAAGACCGAGTTTAATGCGGAACTAGAAAACAGTGAGCAAAAATTCGTGGCCAAAGAAGAGATGTGGTTGGTGGGTTCAAGTAAAGACGAAAAAATGCCCCAACAAATCAGTTTCAAAGATATCGGTGCATTTCCACTTGTGAACTTCACCGAAGAGTTTCCTGGCTTTAACCACGCGGTCCAAGCCAAAATGCACGGGGCGGGACTGAATATTTCGTCGATTTTTGAGTCAGCCAACGTCGGAACTTTGAAACGAGTTATCGAAGCGGGACTGGGTTGGGGGTTTTTGCCAGCCCACTCGATCAAGAAGCAGGTGCGCTCAGGAAGGCTCAACCGAGTTTACGTCAAAGACCTTCATTACGAGATTGACCTCATGTTCTATTATAAAAAGAACTCCGAGAACAAGGCTTTGGTCGAGGTATTTTACCAGACAATGTCTCAACAAGAAAAAGGCTAGGTTCTAGGCTGGTCTTCCGTATGAAATACCCTAGGAGCCCTTAATTTTTACCGCCTCTTTTCCGATAAATTCTGTGCTTCAGGATTTTTTGGAGAAGAAGGATTTGTAAAATGAATAAACACTATTCAATTCGGGTTAAGTTAGCTGTTCCTATTATTCTTATTGCGCTATTTGTATTAGGGGCAATGACTTTCCTTATGGCAAAAAACGGTCATGAAACGGCCGAACAGGCAGCGACTGAAAAAACAGTTGAAACAGCTCGCGCCTATGCGACGGAAATGCGTCTTGAAGTCGAACGTGGATTGGATGTCGCCCGAGTCATGGCTCACTTCTTCGAATCCTATAAAAAGAATGGATACATTCAGCGTGAGCCGGTGACGGCCTCTTTGAAAGAGGTTCTTGAAAGAAATAAGTTTCTCATCGGTGCATGGACGGGATGGGAACCCAATGCCTGGGATAGTCGCGATTCCGAATTCACAAATGCAAAAGGACATGACGGAACTGGTCGTTTCGTTCCTTATTTGAATTGGGAAGGTGGAAAAGCAACGCTAACTCCTTTGGTGGGATATGCCAATGCCGGTGAGGGGGACTATTATCTTGTGCCTAAGGCCCGTCAAAAAGAAACCATGATCGAGCCTTATCTGTATCCTATCGACGGCGTACAGGTCTTAATGACATCAGCGGTGGTGCCTATTGTTATCGATGGAAAATTCGTGGGCGCGGCCGGCGTGGATCTTCCTTTGAAAGAGTTGCAAAAGAAAACGGCTCTGATCAAGCCATTCCCTACGTCTGAGGCGTTCTTGGTAACGGCTCATGGCAATTACGTTTCACATCCCGATGATAAATTAATCACCAAGCCGGCAATTTATCCTTTCGAAGAGGAAAAATTTAAAGAGGCGATTAAAGACGGCAAAGAGGTCGTGCTAACAGGCGTTGATCCAAAAGACTCTCAAGAATATCTCTATGTGGTTTCTCCTATGAATGTGGGCCATACAGAAGAGCCTTGGGCTTTGATTGTCAGAACGCCAACAAGCACTGTTTTAGCGGCGGCAAAATCAATGGTGTGGACTCAGGTTCTAATTGCTTTTACCGGCCTGTTGTTCTTGCTGGCGGCAGTGGTTATCGTCGCTCAATTTATCTCTAAAAAAGTCAGCGACTTGTCTGGAAAGCTTCAGAATTCTGGCGATCAGGTTTCCAGCGCGATTCAACAGTTGTCTATCGCTGGTCAATCTCTTTCTCAGTCTTCAAGTGAGTCTGCGGCTTCTTTGGAAGAAACCGTGGCGGCCCTTGAAGAGATGACTTCGATGGTGAAGATGAACTCTGACAATGCAAAACAGGCGGCGTCGCTTTCGTCAGCTTCCTCTGAGTTCGCTGTTCAAGGTGAAAAAGAGATGGAAGAACTTCTTGTTTCAATGAAAGAAATTTCTGAATCATCAAAACAAATCGAAGAGATTATCAACGTGATTGATGATATCGCATTCCAAACAAATCTTCTGGCGTTAAATGCCTCTGTGGAAGCGGCTCGTGCGGGTGAGCATGGTAAAGGGTTCGCGGTTGTCGCGGAAGCCGTACGTTCTTTAGCGCAAAGATCGGCTTCTGCAGCGAAAGATATCACTGGTCTTATTAAAGAGTCCGTAGATAAGATTGAGCGCGGAACTGTAAAATCCGCTAAATCCGGTGAAATGCTTAAAAATATTGTGCAGTCTGTGAAGAAGGTTTCTGACTTGAACAACGAGATTTCTGCGGCGAGTGAAGAGCAGTCGACAGGAATTACACAAATCAGCAAAGCGATGAATCAGTTGGATCAGTCCGTACAATCGAATGCGGCGTCTTCTGAAGAGATCGCGGGAACCGCTGATGAAATTAACTCTCAAGCGCAAATCATGAAAGCGGTCGTGGACGAGCTGAAGCTGGTTGTTTACGGCACTCAGGGCGAGTTGGCGACGGTGCACACGCTGACGCCAAAGGAAGAAGAGACATCGGCAGAAAAAGCCGCTTAAGCTAAACTAAATCTAAAAGAAAAAAAGGAAGAGTTGTTCAAACTCTTCCTTTTTTGATTGCTAAAATCACGTGGTTTTCAGACTCAAGTTTTTCGTTCTGAGACTGTGTTTCCGGGCTTTAGCCGATCATGACAGCGGAAACAGAATCTTCCCTCCAATCGCAATGCATTCGATTTCAGAATTTTCCTCGAGGTGCTGTCTTCAGACTCCACGGATCTGTGCCGTTTGTTAAACAAATTCATATTATTTGCTCGGAGGACATGTGCAACGTTCTGGAGGTTCTTCCTTTCTTAAAGGCTGTCTCATTGCGATACTCGCAATAGGTTTGTGGGGCTGTGGGCAGATGTCTGCCGACTTTATCTCGACGCTTCCAGCTTTTAAGGTGGCGTTGGAGCAAACGACTCCCGAAGTAGTGATCGGAGATCGTATCAGTCTGCATCCCGAAGGCGGTAAGGGACATTACGTGTACACGATTCTTTCTGGCGAAGGCAGCATTGATCCGCAAACGGGAGAATTCACCGCGCCCACAAATCCGGGCACAACGCTCATCCAAATTTCCGATAGCAGTGGACAGGCCATCGTCATTGAAATTGTCGTAAAGCCTCCTTTGCAAATCACTTCAGGCAGTGTGGTGATTGCGGCCAATAACAATCATACCTTCACCGCGACAGGCGGCATTGGTCATCCTAAGTTCACAGTTTTATCCGGAGGCGGCAGCATCGATCCGACGACGGGACTTTATAGTCCCCAAGGTTACACGGGCATCAGCACAATTGCCGTGACGGATGCGGCGGGGACGACGGTGCTTCAGGATATCACCGTGAATTCTCCTCTGAAAATCAGTCCCATGTCTGAAACAATGTGGACTTTGGCACACACGCAGTTTCAAGGGGTCGATGGAGTTCCTCCTTACTCCTACTCTATGTTGATTGGCGATGGAACATTGGGTGTTGTCACGGGGGCCTATCAGGCGCCAGCCAGTGCGACCATTACCATGATTCTTGTTACGGACGCTCTCGGCAACACAGCTGAAGCGACGGTGCAAGTTCAGCAAGGGGTGATGATCAATCCTCTTTTAGCGACCATCGCTGTGGGCAACCAATTCACTCTCTCCGCTTCGGGAGGGCCTGCACCTTATGTTTTTTCAATTTCAAGTGGTTCGGGAGTTTTAAGTTCAGCGGCAGATCAAACAACGGTGACGGCTACAGGTGTCGGGACTTTACTTGTGCAGGTGGCAGATGCGGCAGGGAACACTAGTGAAGCGCAGTTGACAGTCAATCCCTCTTTGCAAATCACTCCCGCGTCGACTTCTTTGGCGGTTGGCAATAGCAGGACGTTCTCTGGCGTTGGAGGTGTCGCTTCTTATTCTTATAATGCGATTTTGGGAAGTATCGATAATCATGGAAATTACGAGGCACCTGCGACGAGTGGCACAGACACGGTGACAGTCACGGATGCATTAGGCAACACCGCAATGGCCATCGTCACTGTCAATCCCGCGCTCAGTCTTTCACCCGCGTCGAAAACTTTGGTAACACAGACAAGCTTTCAATTTTCCGCCAGTGGTGGTGTACCTCCTTATACGTATTCTTCAGATCAAGGAACGGTCGCAAGCGACGGGACACTCACTGCCGGATCTTCGATTGGCAGTGGTCACGTGACGGTGACGGACGCCTTGGGAAATACAAGTTCGTCGTCTGTATCGTTAGTGGCGCCACTTTCTTTAAATGCAGATCGCAATCTTATTGCGACCACCAACTCATTAACAGTCACTGCAAGTGGGGGGCTCGCCCCCTATGTCTATGCGATTCAATCCGGTGCTGGCACAGTAAATAGCAGCACGGGTCTTTATACTCCGAGTAGTGCGGGGGTCGTTGTGATCAAAGTAACAGATGCTTTGCTGAACGTCGCGACAACCTCGGTCACTGTGAACGCGGCGTTGGCGATTTCACCTTCATCAAGCTCCGTGAATATCAACACGACAAAATCTTTTTCAGCAACAGGCGGGGTCGCACCCTACATTTATTCTCTAATCAGTGGTGCCGGAAGTATGGCCTCCGTCACCGGCCTGTATACGGCGCCTGCTGTTACCGGGGCGGCCGTTGTCAATGTCACTGATGTTTTAGGCAACACCAGCGAAGCAAATTTATCCATCGTCGACTGCGTTCCGGGAAAAGTCGTCTTCAATTACACCGGAGCCGTGCAAACCTTCACTCAACCCACCGGCTGCACGAAAGTGACCATCAAAGCGTGGGGCGCCGGCGGCACCGGTGGTGGAGATATGTACGGAATGAGCCTTGGGGGGAATGCCGGAGGAGGCGGGTACGCGACCGGCGAGTTGAATGTGTATTCTGGTCAAACACTCTACGTTTTTGTTGGTGGATCAGCGGCCCCAGGTGGCAGCGCTTGGAACGGGGGCGGCTTCGGAGGAGTTTATGATTTATCTGGAGGCGGATATGGCGGAAGTGGTGGCGGAGCCTCTGACATTAGACTCGGAGATCAGACCTTATTGTCGCGTGTTTTAGTTGCTGGCGGCGGTGGCGGCGGATCTGTCGGTTCTGAAAATGCGGTGGGCGGGGATAACGGCGGGCCCGGCGGCGGAACAACGGGAGTCAGCGGAAGAGGTATGGAGGCCTTCGTCAATGTGGCTAAGGGAGGAAGTCAATCGTCAGGTGGTGCGGGAGCATCGAGCGCAGATTTCGGCACGAGTCCTTCCGGGGCCTTTGCTCAAGGGGCCAACGGAGCCATGGGCGACACAGGTATTGCTGGTGGCGGTGGAGGATATTACGGTGGCGGAGGTGGTTCCATTGGCTCTGGCGGAGGCGGGGGATCCTCCTACATCGCCGGAGTTCAAAATGGATCAACCTTGCCAGGTTCAGGACGGAATCCCGGCAATATGGCCGACGCAGATCGAGGAACTGCGGGTGTCGGCGGGTTCAGAGGAACGGCGGGAATCCCCGGCCGTGTTGTTATCTATTACGACTTTTAATTTTTAGTTATTCACGCAATCGAGACTTCGCTCAGGGGTGTTCGGCGTATTTGGCGTCAACGCCTTCGATGTGCGCCACTAGCCAGGCTTTGAGGAAATAGAAAAAATCCTCTTTGATCTCTTTTCCCTTTTTGAATTCCTCAAGAAATGAAGAATATCGTGCCAGCAATTTTTTGTGGATGGCTTTGTGAATAAGACCGTCTTCGTAGTCAGGCAGAGAATCGAAGTACCTTTCTTCTCTTTGAAAATGCTCGACCACGAAATCACCTAATTGGTCCATGGATTTTTCAATATCAGAATGGGCTGCATTTTTCTTGAAAAGACGATAGACCTCATTCATTAGCTGAATCAGCTTCTGATGATCCTGATCCATCGTATCGACACCAATAACCAAAGAGTCGTCCCACTGGAAGTTGAAATTTCTAGTCATGCTTGAGGTCTCTTTCTGGGAGTTTGCCAATAAGTTGCACAGTCATTTTATTTATCTGTTTGATTACGGCCTTTGAATACGCCGACAGCTCGTAGGAATTCACAGATGTTTCCTGGGCGCTTTTGGCGAAGTCGACCATGGTTGCGGAGACGTTTTGAATGTCATTTTCAATCCGGCCGACACCTTCGTTTTGCTGATCCGAAGCCAAGGCGATTTTTTGATTAATTTCGACGACGCGAACAAAAGAATCTGAAATGGATTTTAGATCGCTCATGCCTTGTTCAGCTAGAAGGACGCTTTTTTCTGTTTTAATCTTGGACTCTTCCGTCACCGTTCTGACATCCTTTGCGGCTTCTGCAGACTTCAAGGCAAGTGATCTGACAGCGTCGGCGACGACCGCGAAACCGCGCCCTGCTTCACCGGCGCGAGCGGCTTCGACAGACGCGTTAAGTGCCAGTAAGTTAGTCTGGAATGCAATGTCGTCGATAACAGCCATGGAATCGATCACCTTTTCGTTGGTTTGCGAAAGATCTTTTACTGCCTGATTGAGTTCCTGAAGTTTGTCGTAGCCTGACTTAGCGGCCATTTCAGATTCTTTGGAAAGATGGACCACATTGTGAGATTGCGCCCGGTTGTTTTCAGAGATCTCCTGCAAAATTTTGAGCGATGCCAAACTGGATTGAATATTTTCGTTTGATTTCTCAGTGTTCAGATTCACTTCTTTTCCAGATTTAGAAATGGACTGGCTGATTCCCTCGATTTGAATGCTGGTCGCAGCGACGTCGATACTCAGTTGGTCGATTTTGCGGACTAGGTTTGATGAAAGTAGATAAAAGAGCCCCAACGAAAAAACCGAGATGATTGTGTAGACAAGGCCGACATTTTTTTTCAAAGAGTTCAGTTCTTTATTGATATCATCAATATACACTCCCGTCCCCAGAACCCAATTCCAGTGAGGGTCCAGCTTGACGTAGCTGAGCTTGGGCTGGGGCTGTTCCTCACCGGGCTTGGGCCATAAGTATTCATGAAATCCGGCCTGATCTTTCTTGACGATCTCGTTCATTTTTTGGAAAAGAGGATTTCCATTGGGGTCCTTCATCGCAAGAATCGAAGTGCCGTTAAGTTTTGTATTTATTGGATGTAACTGCATGGTGCCTGAAAGATCATGAATCCAGATATATTCTTTGTCAGCATAGCGGTGGGCTTGAACAAGTTCTTTGAAAGCATTCTGGGCTTGCTCAGTTGAAAGCAGTCCTGTTTTTTCTTTTTTCTGAATGACTTGAAGCTCTGAGGTGACGATGTCGATGACCTTTGTGAGGCTATTCTTTCTGTCCTGCATCTTATTTTGAAAAATCAAAGGCATTAGGTACAGGCTCATGAACAGCCAATAGGGAAGGATGGAGAATAGACAGAGAATGATGAGTTTCGAATGGATGCTGCGATTCTTCCAAAAAAGTTTGAGCAACGGGCCCTCCAGTACCAGAATATGTTCAGAACTTCGGATTTTTGCTGTCGAATCTTGATGGCTGAAGACAAAATAGGCCCGAGATAGAGGGGCTTTTGTTCGCTCCTAGGCAGATGGCGTACTTAGATCCCCGTCGCCAGAACCTCAGCCGACCCCAATATAAATTTCTCGAATTGTATGCTGATCGTTTTATCGACGATTATTTCTAGTGGTTACCGGATAAAGCGATAAAGAAAGGTGATAGACTTCAGTGGGGCGTTTTCCCTCGACGGAAGCTAATTTGTTAATTTTTCGGCGGAAGCTATTTATTTCGTCGATGATTTTTGGAATCAATTTCATGTCCACCGCAAAAGTGAGCGTGGACTGACTGCGTTCGTTTAGAGGAACTTTGAATAATGCCTTTATAGCCTGTTCTAAAGAAGTCGCTTGCATCTGTTTTAATGAGTCACTTGTGGAAGGGAACCCCAACGTGGAATATTGTGGTTTACCCAAAGTGACCTTTTGTTCGTTCAGGACGATATATCCGAGGCGAACAAGTCTGTCGAATGCATCTTTCACTTTTTCTTCTGATAGATCCAGTCTATTTGCAATCCAACCAATATCATTTTTAAAATCGACCGTTTCGATCAGCGCCAATAAATCAATGTGATAGCTTTCGGAAATATACTTAAGATGGTCGATAGCTATTGGAAAAAAAGTGTTGGCTTTTTCAGCCTTCCCTTCTTCAAGAGCTTTATTTTGTAAGCGAAATTCTTGAACGAGGTTCGCGATCTCTTCTTCGGACAAGCCCAAGCGTCGCGCGATTCTTTGCAGCATTGCTTCCGTGAGAGGGTACAGACCGCGCATGATTTTGGAAAGAAGACTGGGTTCTATTTGAAGATCTCGCGCGAATGCGCGAAGAGAGTATTTAGAGTTCTTTTCTGAGCGACGGGAGAAAATTTCCTTTAGTTTCTCTACAAAGTTGTCGTTGGGATTCTCTACACAGCTATTAACATTTTTCATAAAAATTCCGGCATCAATATAGTTTTTAAAGATCAACTATTTTCAGTAGACATTGTTTGAGTCATTTTTCCAAGCTTGAATGCTGCATTCCGGACCTTGGATTATTCATATTGTTTTTTTATTTCGTCAGCCTATAGACTCTTTTTCACGAGGAGTTTGTGAATGAGAAAAAAAATATTTTTGATCGCGAGTGTTCTGTTTTTTTATGAATCGTCATTCGCAGGACATGAAACACACGGAGGAAACGTTGTTCTGCAAGAGTTTCATAGCTTGCGTGAAGAGCTGAATCGAGATTTTGATGTGGTCCCATCATTTCTGTTTTCGCCGAATGAAAACTTTAAAACACAGTGGCAGAGCGCCGGTTCGAATACTGAGGTTGTATTGCGGGAAAAGCTTTTATGGAATGGATTCGAAGTGATTGCAATCAATCATCCTTCAAGAAATCCACCCCTGGTTGAAATCAATGAGTCGTTATGGCGAACCTACTCAGGATCAATTTCTCTTCGACAGATTGTTATCCATGAATACCTTCCGATCATGGGTATTCTGGATGGGAACTATGAGACTTCTGAATATTTAGTCAATTTGGCTAATGCCGTTCGCCGACGGTCTTTAATAAATTTGTTTAAAGTGGCCGACCAAGAGCAGCTATTTTTATCTCGAACGGACGGATGGAAAATCTTTTTGTCGAGTTCGTTGGGGCGATATTTTCAGAACTCGTCAGTGGATGCTCTATCCTGGATGGCTGGTTCTTTGCCACACGGGAATATCTTGTCTGAAAAATGGTTGGTGATATTCGAGGCTACTCTAGAGCAGGTCCCCAGACAGGACTACGGTGGTTTGATGATGTCTTGTGTTTTTGAACGACTGAATAAATCAAATTCACATGTAGCGACGGCGGCAAAAGCTTTATTGAAAAGAAAGGGAATTACATCCCGATTGATCAACAAATGTCCGACCCCCTAAGGGGATAGAAGGGCGGGTTCACAAACCATGAAGGATTTTTTTGAATTTGTGAATAAGTTTCGGAGTGGATCGTGTCGATGGCGGCGTCTTATGAAGGACGTCGCTTGTTTGTGTTTTTTACTTTAAACACGAAACAAGATCTAGGTGACGCCAAAAATCTATCGAGACCCTCAAATCTCCCGATAACATTACTTGTGTGTAAGTTGTCAATGAAGGGGAGGGGCAATGTCTGCCATACCGGTAATCCGAATAGTAAAAAAGAAGGACGCGAGTTCTTGGAGTTCGAAAGAGACTCAGATGGAAGATTTCAATGAAACGGCCTCAACAAATCGCATATGCAGAACAGAATACTCTAAAGAAGTTAAGACGATTCTAGAAGATATTCTCACAAGAATATTGCCCGACACTTCCGGCTTTGGTGTTGAAATAGTACATGGGGAAAAGACAACCATCTTTAAGGTGAACTGTTCGCAAAAAAGTTTGGGGCATTTATTGGGCAAGCAAGGAAAGATGATCGAGTCTTTAAGGAAGATTGTTCTTTCAATGACAACAAAAAATGGCTTTAGATCTATTATTGAAATTCCTTACTATAATGTGCAAAAGTAGCTAGTTCAATTAAAGGGGGGAACTGCGGCATGTTTTCCCCTGCCTTGTTTAGTGGCCCCTCGTCCGTTTATTAGCACATAACTTTTTCGAACCTTTGCAGCTGATTGTTCTGTTTTGAGTCAGCTCCGACTTCTTTGAGTGTGTATCTTTTGAAAACACGAAAATGAAGAATAGGCAATCTAGAGGCCTCATTTTTGTGCCGAGTAGATTCTTTAGATGTTGCTCAAGGAGATAAAGATGGCGATGGCGAAGATAAATAACAAAGGCTTCACACTAGTGCAAACTATGCTGGCTGTCGGTATTTCATCTATGTTGGTCGCCGGCATCGCGACGGCCGTCTCCAGCGGAATTGACAGCATGTCACATTCGCGAAGCTTTTATGCCGCTGAGGATTTGGCTGTTCAGATTTCCGGAATGCTTGGCGATCCGACTTACTGCAATTTACACTTTGCCGGGAAACAGGTGCCGGGCTCACTGCCGGCGGTCATCGAAAACAACGTCGTTTTCAAAGATGTCAGTGCCAGTGGGGCTCTGGGGTCTAAAGAGATCATCAAAGTTGGCAAACCTTATCAGAATATTCTGAGCGTAGAAAGTATTGCTTTCAAAGTTGATAGCGCGCTCGGGGCCAATCGCTATTTAGGTTCCATTGATCTTGGTGTAAAAGGAAAGTCGGGTCTGAGCATTAATATGAATCGCACAGTCCCTTTGCATTTGGCGACGGATGAATCAGGAAAGATTGTCAGTTGCAGCCGTTTAAGTGAACCGACCCAAGGCACAGCTCAGGGTGTCTACTCGCCGACCTGTGTGGATTTTGCCGCGAAAGGATGGCCATCAAAGGCCGCTTGTTTTCAAGACGGACGCTGGCATCTGATCTATGAAAATTCGGAATCCGGCGGAACTGTTTTTGGAAAGTTTGAAGAATTTGAAAAGGCTATTGGCGAAGGTGCTGACGTAAAAGTGACCGGACCTGGAGTGACGGCCTCGGATAGAAATGAATTGTGTCAGCAGGCGTATCGATCAGGTATTACCAAAACTATTTACTGTCTAAGCCCGGTTCGATTTGCCGGTGAAATGAATCCGTTTATTGGCGCTGCTTCGGCACGATTTGGAACAGATGGAAGTATATATTGTAGTCCTGTCAATCAGCCCAACACCAATGGCTGCCCAGGTATTGCTGTTCCGACGCGATGGTATGTTCGCTATTGAGACAGTGAAATCAAGAAAAAGAGTGAAATTGTGTTTTGTTCCGAAATACACGGATTCATCTGCCGGTCTCTTCTGGCGGGCGAAGGTCGAGCCGATAAAATGCAAGTAAGTAGGGGGATGTAATGTCGAGTCGTCTTGTAAAGGGCACCGTGGCTGTCGTCGCGGTCTCAGGAATAGTCGTGGCTTTTCAAAACTGTTCTTCGCAAGGTTTTGATACGGAAGGCGCTGCCTTATCCGCATCATCGTCGAATTTTGCTCGTGGAGGGGGAGTTTCGGTGCCAGGATACTCCTCCGGAGGGTATTATTCTGAACCTAGCTTAACAAATAAAATTCAAGTGGTAGCGTCTTCGACGGCCGTAGCTAAAGAGGACTGCTCTAAAGCGGGCTCCGAAATCCATCAGGTGATTAAAAATGCTCCTTCGTCGATCTCAGTGTGTGCGGAATATATCTTGGATATGCCGGCAGGGCATCCTCGATATAATGAACAAAGTTTTTGTGATCGACCTGAAAAGTTTGCGGCACCAAATTTGGATCAGTGGAGTTATGACGCCTCATTAAGGCAGTGGTCCACACGAACACCTTATAAGGTGAACGATGATGATACCATTGTTCCCGGCAGCTATTGGCTTGTGGTTCGCGATCATACTGGAGAAATTTTTCGTTCAGGAGAAATTCTGGTGAAACGAACCGGATTCGGGCATTGTCAATCTGGTATTGTTGTGAATGGAGCTTCAACCGAAGCCGCTCGTGTGGACTGCTCTTTGGCCGGAGCGGCGATCATCAACCAAACGGTCCAAAACGCGCCTATGGATGTTCAGGTTTGTTCTGAGTATACGTTGGATATGCCACCTGGACACCCTCGCTATGGAGAGAGCTTCAAGTGTGATTCCGCGTCTAAGTTTAGATATCTGTTTCCTGAGTGGTCTTACAATTCAGCGACACGAACATTCACACATCCGACAGCCGTTTTTAACTTGAGCGGAAACCCCGTGATCGTCCCGGGAACTTATCGCACCGTTGTGCGTGATCCGGCGACAGGTAAAGTGTTTCAGTCCGCGAATATCGTGGTCAAACGCCCTGGCTATGGTGATTGTGCGATCGGGTCAAAAAATTACGGAGGATCGACAGGAACGCGATGTTCTTGGTCAGGAATTGTAGCTGGTCCAGAGTCCTCACCCACGGCCTCTTGTAGTACGGCGAATAAGGGAGCCAAAGCCACGAATGATCGTGGGACCGTATTTACGTGTCAGTGTTCGTAACCAATCCGCTGCTATCGGAAGACAGTCTTCTGATAGCAGCACGTCTTAGTCCAATGCTGCGCTCAGCAGGGACGCTCGCCTCAACCACCTCACTAAATTCCATGCTTCGACAAGGCCCAAGGAGTTTTCTGGTCAGTTTTCTTGTGGGAAGATTTTCGCCTTTGGATTCCAACGAAGTGAATATTTAACGTAGGTCTTTTTTGTCGATTTTGTCCTGGCGGCGAACGACTTTTGACAGTCTGACAGTGAAGGCCGGGACCTATTGTGAGCGTCGCCTGGCGCAAAGCCAGGCGTTGTTTAAGTGAGAGGATCCAGTCGTTTTAAATTAGGGAACGAAAAGCTCTTTCGAGGTTCCTAGCAAGTCGTTGCTTTTTCCCGTCGGAGAAATGCCATGTATGTAAATTCGTTTGCCAGCATGTCGCTGTGATAATTCTGCGCTCAAAGGAATTTTAAAACGATGAGCGTTACCAGCGGAAGCGCAAGCTTGGGCCACCGCAGGTTCGCTAGGTTGATTGGCGGTGTAACCACCGATCAGAGTTGCTCCGGGAGTACCCGCCGAAGATCCCACATAAAGATGAATTTGAATCGGTGTTGAAATTTTCGTTCCGCAGGCCCAACCTACTAGAGCACGTTGGGTGCCGGAGTGTTCAATGCCATCGATAAAGCCTCGAATGATTCCGCTGTCTTCATCAGGCGTCGGCGCGTGCGGTGGAGGAATTTCTGCGCGCGGGGGCAATAATACATTCCCCGAGTTCCCAATCATCGCATTCGGTCGACCCGAGGGCGATATGCCATGGACAAAAAGCGGTTTCGTCGCATGTTGTTCAGCGAGGGCTTTGCTCACCGGAATTGCGAAACGATGAGGGATGCCTTGAGTTCCACATAAAGACGAGATCGCAGATTCGCTGGAGAGATTAGCTTGATAAGCTCCGGCATAAATAGATTGCGCGGTGCCGGCCTGGCCGCCTAAATAGAGATGAACCGGGATCGAAGTCGCAGCGGATTTGCCGCAAGCCCAACCATTCACCGTATAGTTCGAACCAGAAGAGCTCAGACCGTCGATATGTCCTAAGATTGTTCCATATGAAGGATCCGAAGACGGAGGAGGAGGCGGGGGGCTGTCGGTGGCTTGAAACGACAGATTTTTAACTTCGATATCATTTTTAAAGCCGCCCCAGATCTCCCATCCAATTAAAACTCCGAGGACGTGATAATCATCGGGTCTTAAAGTCTCGCCATATTTTTCTTGAATGGCATTCAAGGCGCTTTGGGTCATTGCATCCGCATCTATTTGCACGTCGACCCAGGAACCTCGTCGAAGCTGAGGATAGCCTGGGGCAAAATGAACGGCGTTGCCAAATTGATCCGAATCGACCCAGGAACCTACGTCTAAGTGGTTGGTGCCATCGGGAGAGTAAAACACAGGTGCGAGGGCATAGATCTGGTTGACATTGATCTTAGTCCCAATGTGACGAGGATGGTTTTTATGTTTTAGAATAAGAGCGATGTAAAAAATCTGATGGGTTTCGTCGCCATTTCCAGGTGTTGGCCAACTGCCTTGTGGGCAGTTTTCAACCATCATTCTTTGGCTTTCATTTAAACGGACGGAAGCGCGAAGAGTGTATTTTTTCCCGGCATTCAGCCAAAGATTTTTTTGAGGCTGACGGGGGTCTTCAAAAAGTTGGCCGATTAAAAAGTGAGGCCATTGGGTGGCAGGATGCGGGTAGCGCGGCAGCAGATTTCCATCGGGTTTTGATAGGTTGCAACCCTTGCGCCATTCTTTCGAAGTGTCGTAAATCATCCGGAAGGCCCCCTCGCTCGAGTCATTCGGAATGATAAAGCGTTTAGAGAGATCCGCAGAGGCATAGGAAATTTCGCGACCTCGAATCTGCGGAGACGAAGCGTTGTCGCAGAAATAAGTTTTTTCGGCAATCTCCCAGAACAACCAAGGGGCTTGCATCAACGAAGGCAATTTAATATCCCAGGCTCTTGAACATTCAGAATTGCGAAATTCTGAGAGGGTGTTTGCAAAACCATGCGCGACTCCCAAAGTCAGTCTGGGGTCTTGCAATATCTCAACACTCGAAGGGCTAACCGAATAGGAAGACATTTCGACTTTAGAATATCTGAAGGCCTCTTCAGTCTTCTGCGACTTCTTGTCCGATTTGCCATTCAAACAACTAGTAAGAAGAAAAATAAAGGAGCCCGCAACGAGAGCGGGGACGATGTGGGACCCTAAATTGAGACGACGCATGAAGAACTCCCGTTTATAAGCTTTGGTTGTTTTAGTCGAATAACTGGAAGGCGCTTAGAGCTACGCCTTCCAATCAATCCAGTTTCTTTACTCTAGATGGCAAGGTGTCCAGATATCCGTGGTTTGCCCGTTGTGGCCTTGAAGTGTATACAGTAGAGCTCCTTCCGTACTGGAGATTCGGCAAGTATCACCGACGTCTCTCACGACGATGGCACACTTTTCCATCATCAAAGTCAGTGAAGGGCACACAAGTTTTTTTGGTTTACCCGTTGAGCCGGGATCTGAAATCACCGTGGATCCGACGCCAGACTGTCCCGGGGCGGGTGTGACTTCCACTGTCGTTGTAGGAGAATTCACAGCTGTACAGTTAATTGTGATATCAGTCATGGTTGTGCTTCCCTGAAGGACGTGAAGAATCACACCCGAGTTGCTGACAATGCGGCACGTATCTCCGACCTCTTGCTGAACCTTTTGGCAGACAGCAATATTGTAGGCCAAAGAAGGACAATTCAACTTCGCGGCAGAAGCAGCAGAGTTTGCAGACGCGAGCGCTTCATCATTTTTTGAGGAGCGTGCGATCAAGGAGTCACCGCTCATAGACAGTGAAGACTGGCTGAGGGTTTCAAATCCTGGATTGCTACAGTTTTGATAAAACAAAATTAAAACAGATACTGAGACTGCAGTAAGAGCCCATTTAAATCCTTCTTTCATACTTTTCCCCCCTCGGATCAGGTCCGAGTCTGGCTTTTCGGAGAGCACCTCATGAGTCTGAAGATGGTCTTTCAGCGATAATGTGTCTTAAAGAAAAAACATAGAGATTGTCGCTGGCATCGAACTCAAGATTTTCTAAATATGTGAATAAATCTGTGTTTTCGCGAAAAACACAGAAAAGGCCACCGAAAAGACAATTGATCTCGAGATCCTTTAGCGGGCCCCCGATAAGCATGAGTGGTTCCAATAGGAAGGGTCGCTTCCATAAATGCGAAGGGAGTAGTATTTGCGCGGGGTATTCAATTTATTAAAATCGATGGGTATCTTATTAAAAACGGTGGCCGCATTGCCGTTGGTAGGATGTTCATTGGATGCGACTCTTGTAAGTTCTGAGAGTCTTAATAAGTTGCCGATTAGCTGGACTTCAGAGCCCGTCATCAATATTCAAAATCCAAATACGGTCACGGTCGATGGTTCCTGCAAAGAGGGACTGGAATCCTTTGAAATTTTGAATCCTCCGCCCAAAAAAACCGTGCAGTGTAAAGATGGAAAGTGGCAGGTTGAAGTCTCCATTGACCCAATGACACCTGACGGAACCATTGAGGTGATTACCGACCTTGAACACCCAAAAACGGGTGATCGCGTGGTTATTCCAGTGACCAAGGACACACAAGCTCCGGTCATTGACAATGTTGTTGTTGCCGGCGGCAAAGCGAAAATTAATATCACAGAACCGACGGTCCAAATCATTTCCAGCGCGACCGATATTCATGAGGTTCTTTTTTCTGAGGGCGCAGGCTGTGGTGGGACCGGTCCGTGGAAGTCTTTTCAGAGTCTTAGTTCATTCGCGCTTTCGGATGTTACTGATGGAAATAAAAATCTTTCGGTGTTAATTCGAGATCGAGCTGGCAATACTTCCAACTGTGTGAACAAGTCTGTTCTTTTGGATCGAACAGCGCCTGCGCCGACGATCACCTCCTTGGTTTCAGCGAAGACAAATGCATCCCCCATTGCTGTGACGGTCGATTTCGGGGAGCCTATTCAAGAGCTTCTCGCATCGGATTTTTCTGTTGAAAATGGTGTTGTGGGCGGGCTTGTGGACTTAGGCGCAGGCAAATACAATGTAAGTATCACGCCTGTCTTAAAAGGATCGGTGAGTATCAAAGTGGATGCCGGTAAAGTATTGGACGAAGCCGGAAATTTCAACGTCTCTGGGAATCAATTGTTCCGCGAGTATGATTCTGAAAAGCCCTCGGTGACAATTACGACGGACGCCGGCGACAAAACGAATGGAATGTTCGACGTCACCATCAAGTTTTCCAAGAAAGTGACTGGCTTTGTCAGCGCAGATGTTCACGTCGCCAATGGGACGCGACTTTTTTTGAGTGGATCTGACGATGAATACAGATTCACAATCAACCCTATCAGCAGTGGTATCCCTGTGAAAGTCTACTACGCCGAAGATCAGGCACAAGACGAATTTAGTAACTACAATACCGCCTCCAACTGGCTAACGGTGGACTATCTGGCGGGATCAGTATCTGCGACTTTAGAAACCGAGGTAACGGGAACCCACGTTGCTGGGGCTTTTCCGGTCTCTCTTAAAATGTCGCGTACAACCGATATTGTGAAAGAAGATCTTGAAGTGACGAATGCCACTATTGAAATGTGGACGCCCTCGTTAGATAAAAAAGAAATTACTTTCAATGTCGTTCCCTCGGCCGTCGGTAACGTGCAGTTGCAGTTATCGTCCGGGAAAGCTCAAGACGACTATGGGAATTTCAATTCAGACTCGAACATCTTAAGTGTTGTCTTCGACAATGTTCCCCCGGGCGATCCACAGAATATGTCGGTAACTCCGACTTCGCCAGCCAAAGGAAACCCGGTGGTCAGCGGAAATGCGGAAGCATTGGCTAATTTTAAAGTATATTCGAATGCTATTTGTACGGCAGAGCTCACTTCAGGCGTTGTTGACTCTTCTGGAGATTTCTCTAAAGGAACAATTGTTCCCGCCAACACGACAACCCACTTGTATGTGCAAATTGTAGATGCCGCGGGAAATAAGTCCAACTGTGTGTATGCGGGAGCATTCACCGAGGATTCCACGCCGCCCAAGTTAAGTATTTTTTCTAAATCTTCGGGCGAGCAAGACGATGATCTCAATAGTCGGTTGGTTATCGAAGGCGGATGTTCCGAAGAGGGCAGGACAATCACCTTTGTCGGAAGTTATGTTCAACCCGTAGCCCCAGTACAATGCCAGGGAGGACGTTGGGAAGCACAATTCATTTACTCGGGATATTTACCCTTGAAAGTTCAGCTTCAGGATGCTGCAGGAAATGCGGCCGAGGTGACGTGGACCTATGACTCGCGAAGTATCGCAAAAATGGGTGATGGAATTTGGGGGCATGCGTTTCTTCGTCCTGACGGTTACGTAGATATTTGGGAGGACCCCGGATCGGGAAGTTCATTTGCCTACTTAGACCCTGCACTTAAAAATCCAAGTACTCAAGTGATACGAGTTTACGGTGCGAAAAAGTGTGGGGCTGCCATAACCGAAACGAACGCCATTATTCGTTGGCAGGCCGACGGTTCACAAGGCCAAGATGACTCAGTATATAGATGTGAAGTGGCTCCGTCAGGAGGAGCTTTAAGTGCAAGCAAAATATTTAACAATGCGACTTCTTTCGCTGCGCTACAGCTTGGCGGTTCTGTTCTGACTTGGGGATTAATAGATACTGGGGGGGATCATCTGCATGCAACTTTTGGCGTGAAAGGTGGAACCGTCACAAGTGGGGTCAAAGCCATCTACAGTGGTGAAGAAGCATTTGCAGCCATCAAAACAGATGGCTCCGTGGTCACCTGGGGGGCCCCAACTCGCGGGGGAAATCATACCCATGCAACCTACGGGGCAAAGGGTGGAAGCCTGTCCTCAGGCGTCGTTAAAATTTTTTCTAATAAATTGGGCGGCTTTGCTGCACTGAAGTCCGACGGCTCGGTTGTCACTTGGGGAGATCTGTGGTCTGGAGGAGATCACACAAATGCGACCCATGGTACCAAGGGAGGAGCACTCACAGGTGGAGTGAAGCAGATCGTTGCCACCTATGCCGCGTTTGCGGCATTGAAATCCGATGGCTCTGTTGTGACCTGGGGAACCGCTAGTTATGGCGGTGATCACACTGATGTGGTTCACGGCTACGGCGCCAACGGCGGCACCCTAGATAGTGGAGTCATAAAAATATTTGCCAACAAAGCAGGTGCCTTTGCCGCCTTGAAGGCGGATGGCTCTGTGGTGACTTGGGGAATAAACTCATTGGGTGGAAATCACACTCATCCCACTTTCTTTGGGGCAAAGGGTGGCGTTTTAACTTCGGGGGTTGTCCATATTTACGAAAACTCGGAATTGGATGGTTCTGATAATGTTGGTAACGGCGCCTTTGCGGCTTTGAAGTCCGACGGATCCGTTGTCACTTGGGGAAGTGACAGTGCTGGGGGTGATCATTTGAAATCAGGCTACGCGAATAAGGGAGGAACGCTGACCTCTGGAGTGGTGAAGCTTTTCCCGAATGGTGACGGGGCCTTTGCTGCGTTAAAGGAAGATGGCTCAGTCGTCACATGGGGAAAACCGGCGACAGGAGGAGATCATACTTCGGTGACCTATGGGGCGCGTGGTGGTTCCTTGACTTCGGGAGTGATCGACATTGCGACTAGCAAGAGGGGATTCGCAGCTTTAAAATCCGACGGCTCAGTCGTCACCTGGGGCCAGGTAGAAGATTACACGCAAGGGAACTCGCCGGGACTGGCTTCCGGAGTTCAAAAAATCTATAGCACCGACTCAGGATTTGTGGCGGTCAAAGGGGCCAGTCAGTATCACTTCTGGGGATGGTCAGGCCCAGGATATTAATAGACGATAAAGCATCCTGTGTTTCGATCATGAAACACAGATTGTTCCCGCAACTCCTCAAATTTTCTTTATAAAATGAAGATGCTGTCGATGAGAAGACAAAGTGAGGTATGCAATGAAAACAGCAATTCTAAGTCTTGTTATTCTTATGTCAACATCGACCCACGCCAAAGAGGCCAAACCCACTGCGAAAAAAGATCGTGATATAGCTTTCGTACGCGACAGTGGAGAGTTTTTTTGCAAATCTTCCTTCGAAGATGGATCGGGTCAAATTTTTAACTTCAGTGTTGCGGACTTCTTGAAAGAAAGCTGCGATCTGAATCGTCCCTTTACTGTTTTCCCTATGGACCCAAAAAAGGATGTGCTTCAGGTTTGTTGTACTCATAAATAATCCCGTAAAAGCTTTTACGGCCGTGTCTTTGTCATAAACACAGTCAATCCTAAATAAGATTCCCGGTGTGATCTCAGATCTGGCGAGGCAGGCTCTTTTATGCGAGATTAGGGCAAATCGTAAACGGGAGTCTTCCTATGAAAAAAATGCTTATCTCTCTTCTTGTGGTATGCAGCGGCCTTCAGGCGCTGGCGGCAAGCTCTGAACAAAAAGATCTATCCGAGGCGAAAACGCTTCTTTGCGTGTCTCCAGGCCTGGGTAACTTTGCTTTGGTTAAAATGAAATCCAAGGCACCTAAATATATTTCCAGCCGCAGCAATCCTATCGAAATTATAGAACAATCTTCGTCGGAAGTGACCTATCGCCTTTTGGCGACGGGACGTGAATACACTCTGGCATTTGCTTCTGCGCTCGAGTGGCACGAAGACGTCGATGGTCGTCTATATCCGGTTCTGGTCGGAGAATTTATCAACGGTGACCTCAGATCGCCGATTAAGTGTACGATTCAAGATTAATTAATAGAGTGGGTCGCATTTCCCCTCCCGCGGCCCCTTTTTCTTGCTACTCAGCTTCTGAAAAGATCGGGGAACTTGACGTGTTAATCGTCGCTACTGAGCTTTTCCATCTTCGGTCGTTTAAAGAGTAAAATCGGATCGCAACCTGGTCCCCATCAAAAACCTTAATTCCCGCTAGAATATCCTTCTTTAAGACGCGAGCGCCATTAAGTGACACTTCCAGCGACTTGTTGTTTTTAAACTGGTCAAATTTCAAAAGCAAAGAACGGGGCTCTTTTTTTACTGGCGCCAGCGAAGCGGGGACTCGTTTTTTTGAAGTATCGTCGTCGACTTTCCAGAAAAGATATCCTCCGAAAAGAACTGCGAAAGACAGAGTCAACAGTGATCGATTCAATGACGAAGTCCTTGGTTTTTCCGTCAAGACTTCGTAAAGAGTGATGTGCTGTTGCATGGATGGCTTTTTTTCACTGATCTCGGATTGTGCTGTCAGACTTTCTGTGGACTGATTTCCTTTGCTGAGGTTGAGTCCAGAGGCGCTTTCACCAATATACTCGCGAAGCGTTGCTGCAAACTGATCGACCCCATAATGCGCATCCAGACTTTTCAGAGACGTTTCAAAAACCGCCGCCAGTTGCAAGGCAGAAACTCGGCGTTGTGGATCGGGATCCAACATCGATTGCAAGATCCGAGCATCTTCAGTGCCCACATCGAGAATTCGTTTTTGTACCTCTTCAAGAGACCACTGTGAAAGAGCTTGGATGGTTTCTAACTCAGTCGAGGTTGAGAAAAAACGTTTTCCTGTCAAAAGCTCGTAATAAATAATCCCCAGGGCAAAGATATCAGAGGCGGGCGTGACGTTTTCCCCGCACAATTGCTCGGGACTCATGTAGGTGTATTTACCTTTGATGGTTCCCGCTTGTGTCAAAGACTCACTATCTGAAGACTTAGACACACCGAAGTCGATAATTTTGACCTCACCACCGCGACTGAGCATGATGTTGTGAGGACTCAGATCGCGATGAAGACAAATCTGCTGATGGCTTTGCAAAGAAATATGCCCATGCATGTAAGAAAGCCCCAGAGAGACTTTCGCCATGATATAATAAACCATACTTGTGGGAAAAAAGCGTCCCAGCAGGGTGACAACGCTCATAATTTCTTTAAGATTCACGCCTTCGATATATTCTTGAACAAGATACAAATTTCCTTCATGAGTGCCCATTTCCAGGGTTTGCACCAGGTTTGGATGATTCAAGGAAATAGATAGTTTCGCTTCTCTTAAAAAAAGTTTTGAATAAAACCATTTGTCGTCGGCTTGTGCGCCAATTCTTTTAATGACGAAGAGTTGTGAAGAAGGATCGCCAATTTTTCGTGCAAGAAAAATATCCGCCATGCCACCAGAAGCCAACGATCTTAGAATTTGAAAACGGCCGATTTGCTCCATTTTGGTTCCTTTTATTAACTGTCGGTCGAATTGAAGTGTGTACTTATAAAAAAACACAGTTTGTAATACTTGGGTAGCCATACAACCTCTAGAAAACGTCTAGTGCAGACGATGAGACCTGTCTATAGGGGGAAGTATGAACTTTATCTCAAAAAGAAAAGTGCAGTGGAGCTTTGCCGCATTAGGAAGCGGCGTCGTGATTATACTGGCTTTTCAAAACTGTGCTCCACAACAGTTTGGAGCCATGAATGAAGCATCTCTGTCTTCCAATGGTCAGGCATCTGGCATTCCCATATTTTATGGGGAAGGATCCGATCGTGGGGATATGAATCAGGGTGGGAGTGGTTCGCCCCCTTCGCAAAATCAGGGCAATGAGCCCGTTGCTAATCCTGCCAATCCTTCAACACTACTCAACAGCGCTATCGTCGCGACAATCTATAGTGAGAACGACCTGAAGACAGGTCTAAATCAGTGTGCGACAGCCGCCAATCCCGCTGCGGCGAAGGTGGGTTATTGGGATCTGGGTAACTATTCTTATTGTGATCAGAACAATATTCCTCAATGTCGAAATGGTTCCCAAAAAGTCGTGTGGACTCAGACGGAAATGAACACTGTTTCTAACGGTGCTCCTTCTAAAAAAATTGTCTATCACACAGTCTGTGTGAAAGACAGTGCAGAGCAGGGATTTCAAATCGTTTCAACGGCCTATAGTGCCTCAACTGACGGAGTGAATGTATGTGCGACAGCTCAAAATGCGGAATTGAAAGCCACGGGATATTTTGATTTAGGAGGGTATTCTTACTGCGATAGAGACCAAATCCCCATGTGTGCAAAGGGTTCTCACAAAGTCATTATGTCGGCAGTGCAGATTCCAAACACCCGAACTGTGAAATATCACACGGCGTGTGTAGTTAATGGAAGCACTAAGTCGCAAATCGTGTCTACGATGTACAGCGAGACGGAATATCCAAGTGAAAAGAACACGTGCATCTATCCGAATGATCCCTTGGCCTTAGCGCAAGGATATTTTGATGAAGAGGGTGTGGCTTATTGTGACCTGAAAGGTATTCCTCAGTGTGCTGGAGATGCCAAGAAGGTTATTTTGAGTGCAACTCAATCTAACAACGGGAACAGTATCAAGTATCAAACAGCCTGCGTGAAAAATTCTTCGGCTGGAACTCGCATTGTCGCGAGCATTTACAGCGAAGGATCAGCGGCAGGAGTGAACACCTGCAGAACAGCGTCAGAGCCACTGGTCGCGCAAGCGGGATACTTCGATGTCGAAAATTACGGGTATTGCGATTCAAAAAATATTCCGCAATGTCGTAACGGCTCTAAAAAGTTGGTTATGTCGGATGCGATGCTTCCCGATGGAACCATTAAATATTCAACTGTGTGTGTACAATAATCTTATGGAAGTGCGGGAGTCATCCCGCACTTTTCTTCGCATCTGGAAAGAGCCATCATGAATGTGAGATCGAAAGATAGAGGGCGTCGCGGGAGCAGCCTCATACAAGTTCTAATTGCCTTGGGTTTAACGACGATGTTGGCTTTGGGAATTGCCACGGCATTAGGTGACGGTTTCAAAGGCCAAAAGGCCCTTTCCATAAAGTCTTCGCTGATACGTTTAGATACGCTTATCAATCTGCAGTTTTCTTCTTCCGAAAATTGTACGCGGGCCTTGGTGGGACAAGTCGTTCCGACAGACGCGGCTCCCAATGTCACTGGCGTGATTATTAAGGACCCGGCGGACGGTCTCAAAACGTGGCTGCAAACGGGCTTTAGTGAAGATGGATACACGATCAAAAAAATTTCATTCGAAGGTCGCCAGGCAATGTTAGAAAACTATATTTTAACAAAGCTTTTGATTCACGCCGAAGTGACTGCCAGTGCGACGATGTTGGGGCCCAGCTCTTTCAAACCCATCGTGATTCCACTTATTTTAGAAGTAGAGCCTGGCACGAATAAAGTAAAAAGCTGCGGCGGAGAAAGTTCCGTTGACTACACCTGTGTGATGCAGGGAGGAAGCATGCTCAATCTTTGGGGCGGCATGAACTCCCAACGGCGATGTTTTTTTCCTGGTGATTTAAGTGGCACGGTTGTCTGGATGCCAGCGCAGCAGAAGTGTCAGTACCCCGATGAAGACGTCAGCATTAAAACGAATGTGGCTGCGCGCAGCCCCGCTTATTGCCACGGGGAGGCGGTTCCTTGTTGCCGCAAAGGCTTCAAAAGAACCCGCCTAGGCGAAGCCAGTGCGGGCGCAGAAAAGACCTATAGCTGTTACTTCGTGAAAAAGAATTTCTGTCTTGAGGCCGGTCAAAATGGCTGTGAGTGCAATTAGTAACGGACCGTCTGCTGGCAGTCGAAATTGACTCGAGAGAGCGCCATCGGATACGGATTTAAATAAAAGACATTCGAGTCTATAAAAGCCATCGAGGCTTTCAGGGCAAAAGTTCCAGTAGGAATGGGGCCTGCGGTTTCTACTTCGGGAGCTCCTAGTTCCAAAAAGATCGCGTCAAATTCAAAAATATTGGAGGGGCTTCCTTGAAGCTCTAAAAGAGTTCCCGACTTCATATCCTTCAACTCATAGGCTTCGATACCGCTGACCTTTTTGCCCAGACTATCAAGACCTTCCACGCTCATAAAAATTTGGGGGGACGGCAAGGCCTCTGAGAATGAAATCTTCAGGGAATGTATTTGGGAAATACTTCCTGTGGATGGGCCCGCCTCAATCGTGGTCGGACCCTGTGGCGTGCAAACGGTTTCGGTCGTCATGGCAGGGGAAAACAACGGAATCCACATCAAGAGTGATACAAAAAAATAATTATTCATATATTTCCTTTACAACCGAGGAATGTAGCTGAGATTCGATGGCTCTTAAATTGAGAAGTTTTTCTGCGGCGACATTTACAGGGTTGTGCGTTCTTTGCACAACACGAATATTAGTTTTGTAACCAGGGTGGTGTGTTTTTTTTAAAAAACACAGTATGTCGTGAGCACTTCTATTTTCAGTAAAAAAAAATCTGACCCGAACCGAAGAGTTGTTAAAGGTTCTTGATGGAATGTTTTAATGGGAGAAGATAGGTGCTTCGAACACTATTCTGTACAGCACTGGTATCGTTTGCTCTGTGGGGGCTTTCTGGCTGTGTGATTTCTTCAGAAATGGGAATCTCGGCGGTTGAGAAGGCGCCTTCTACTCCGTCTGTGGAACCAGCTCCGGAAGACGAAAAAATCACGGCGACTCTTCCGCCATTCCAAATCAATGAAAATACTGATAGCACGATAGTCCTTATACTAAATCATCCGGTACCGGTGGAGACCCTTGTATCCTGGGAAATTCAAGAACCAAGCGCCGTCGATTTTTTTCAAAAGACGTCGGGCAGCTTTACCATCGCCAAAAATGGCAGTTCAGGGACCTTCAATTTGAAGCCGATCAACGATTTAGTCTTTAAAGGGGATCACATTTTCTCTATTAAGCTGTCATCCTCGCTACCGCAATTAACTTTTGAAGGAAGTGGCAGCGGAAAATCTTTTCCCTTTGATCTTTTGGAAGATGAAGTAAAGCCTAAAGTTTCTTTTAGTGTCGCCTCTCAAAGCGTCAGCGAGGGCTACAGCACGGGGTCCGTCCGTATTTCTATGTCAGGTGTGCTAGCTGATGCCTTAGCCATTTCCTTTTCGGTGGGTGGTACGAGCACTTCTTTGACCGATCATGATCTTAGTTCGGGCTCGGTGCAAATCCCGGCCGGCTCCACTTATGTGGATCTTCCTTTTACTATCCATGATGACGTGGACATTGAGGGGACTGAAAGTCTTGTGATCACTTTGCAGAATGTCGGTTCTTCTTTGGCAAGTTTGGAAGGAGAACTTGTTCATACTGTCGTCATCACAGACAATGACTTTCCTGAACCTCTGCTTTTGTTCCCGGCTCAAATCACCCTCGCGCCAGGGGAGCAGACGACATTCACGGCCACCGGCGCCAGTCCACCTTATGTGTTTTCATTGATAGGGGATCCCGCCGCAGGCACGATGGACCCTGCAACCGGCGTGTTTGTCGCAGGAACTTATTCCGGGGAAGTACAAATTCGAGTGACCGATGTTGGGGGAAGCACCCAAGAATCCACGCTCACCGTTTTTTCGCCGACCCAGTGGGGGACTTTAAAATTGTGGTTGAATGCGGGAACCTTGTCGTTGACGGATGAAACGGCCGTTCAAACCTGGAGTGACTTTTCAGGGACGGGGAATCATGCGACCAATGGGACTGTCGCCACACGTCCTGTATTTAAAACCGGAGTTTTAAACGGCCGATCTGTCGTGCGTTTTAATGGCTCAACACAATTCTTGGAAACAGCGACGTCTCCAGTAAGTGGCGCCGCAGCTCGGACGACCGTGACCGTGATTGCGAATGGCGATATTTCTCTTGGTGATCGGCAAGTGATTGCCGGCTATGGCAATACTTCAAGTTTTTTAAACTATTACGGTCTAGCTTTTGCCAACAAGGCAGAGCATACCAACCGAGGCGCCGGCATGGGAAGTTACTATCATTCCAGCAGCGACGCGAGTTACACATATCCAAGTCTCAATAGTAACGGTTCGATGTCATCTTCGATTTTCGGTTCTAGTGAAGCGATGATTTTGGTGCAGCAATATGATGGAACGACGGACCGTCTCTATCTGAATGGAAAGCTTTTGGAAGAAAAAGGCGTGACGTTGACTACGGCGGCGTCCACAAAAATACAAATCGGTCGTCTGCGTGCTGCCGATGGGTATTTTAAAGGGGACATCGCGGAAGTCTTGGCGTTTTCTGATGTTCTGAACCTGACTCAGCAAAAGCAGCTGGAATGTTATCTGGCGAACAAATACAAGATCACTTTAGACGCATCGGCCACTTGCCATTCTGGTCCTTTGAAACTGAGTGCAGTTCCGGGTGTGAATCGTGGTAAAGTCGTGAACACCTCAGGCCAATATTCCTTTAAAGCGGCCGGAGGCAGCCCTCCGTATCAGTACAGCCTTGTCTCTGGCGGCGGCAGTGTCAACGCCGGGACGGGAGTTTACACTGCGTCTTCTTCTGCCGGAACCGCGACGATTCAAGTGACAGACTCATTGGGCGGTGTCGCGACTCAAAGTATCTCGGTCGTACCACACGCGCTGCCGATGGCCTGGTTTAAAGCCGACAGCCTTTTAGATTCTTTGGCGAATGATAGTAAGGTGACCCGCTGGGAAAATATGCTCGGCGAAGGGTTCGACTTTTCACAAATTTTAAGTAAGGCACCGACACTGAAAACAAACATTCTGAATGGTCAGCCGGTCGTTCGTTTTACTGGGACCGAGTGGATGGGGTCTGCCGTGATGCCGCCACTGCAAAATAATCCGCGCTCGATCATTGCGGTGATTGCCAATGGAAATTCTTCCATCGCTAAAACCCAGCACATTGTCGGATATGGAACGAGCTATCAAAATACGAAACTTTACAGTCTTTGCTTCCGAACCACGGATCAAAGTTTTATAACGATGAACTATCAGAATTCGTCGTCGATCTCTGCGGCGGCCTCGTCGGACAGCCCCCTTTTGATTTCTTCGATATACAACGGTACGAGCCAGGCGCTATATATTAATGGCGTTTTAAGCGTCACCAATTCACCCGCCGTGGATACCGCCAACGCAGCGATCGCTCACGGGTTGAATATAGGTAAAGACTTCTTCGGGGATATCGCCGAGATCATGGTCTTTAATCGCGATCTAACCTCGGAAGAACGCCAAGAAATCGAGAGCTTGCTGAAGGCGAAATACGGTTTGCCCTGATTCGATTTCCTAACCGTATTGATGTGGTTAGGATGAAAAACACAGTTTGAAATCCTCGATCCTGTTTTTGGTTGATTTTTTCTCACATTTAATGCTACAACGCGTCACGAAGATATTGCCTCTATGGCAAGGAGTTCTTATGAAGAAAGTATTTTTGACGTTAGCGTTGTCGGTGTTTGCTTCCTCCTTCGCGTCTGCCGAAACAATCACCTATGCGAATAGTGAGGGATGCCAGATCGAAGTGGAAAATCGCCGCAACGGCATGGTGCTTTATATATCGGCAGATGGAGATCAGGAAATCATCGGAGTGACTCATGATCGCACAAAAGGCAGCTTTGCTTACTGCGCAGACCAGGCATTACAGGTTCACTCTTATGCGGGAAGTGCGGGTGAATTGATTATGTTGTCGTGCAGTGCTCATAAGAATGATCGAGCAACCACACGAGGTCGCGCTGACATTGAATTTATCGGTGAGGAACTAAAGTCCGTGCGCTTGGAAGGACATGTTAAAAAAATGTTCGGTTGGAAAAAAGACGCGCAAATTAATTGCGTGGATTTAGAACGTCAATAAAGATTCCAAGAATCTGGCAGTGCCTATGCACTGCCATCCACCTTTCGGGTTAGTGGCACCATTCCCATTGTAAGCTGATAAACTTCCGTTTTTTTAGTGCCATCTCGACTTAAAAATTGTTGCTGTTCTTTGATGAAATCCACCATTTTTGTTCGAAGATATTCGAAGTCACTCGGACACATCGCAATCACCATCGAGCTGAAAAATCTTTCTTCGAACGAAAGTTCCTCGACGGTGGATTCTAGTTTGGAAATATGACTTCGTCCTTTTTTCAAGGTCGCTTTTCTTAAATCACCTTCGCTGATGTTTAAGGTATTATCGAAGGCAACGGACAGTCGGCCAAATTTGTTGTACCGAATTTCTCCGATAGCTAAAAGGTTATCAATGGCGGCCTGAACTTCTTTTTCCGAGATGCCAAGACGTGCGGCCATCCACGCAGAGTCCTCGCGGAAATCATCAGTGCTAATCAGTTCTAAGAGAGCTTCAAAATACCACTTATTAGAAATCTCAGTCAGTTGACGATTTTCTGCAAAGAAGAGTTTGAATTTTTCTTTATCATGAGACCTGAGGACTTCCTGAAAATGAGTATCTTCATGGAAAAGATCTTTGATTTTGCCCAGTGTTTTTTTCGATAAAGCTCTTTTCCCTTTTAAGATTTCATTCAGCGTGGAGGGCGCCATACCCAGTTGCGCGGCAAGATCTCTCTGCGAAAAGGACGGGTGCGTTTCCTGTTTTTCTTGGAGGACTCTTTGTAAGACCTGCTTGATGTCGTATTTGAAAATTTCTGACCAATTTTCCATCTAGTCTCCATAGTTGAGAATTCAAAGTGGGGCTTCAAAAAATGCTAAATTCTCTAGGGAGTCAATTTAAAGAGGCGGGGGCATATTGCATCAGTGTGTTTTTTTTTGAGAACACACTTTGCTCGCGTGAAAGTTCAAACCCGCTCAAAGACCTGCCGAAATAGTAAATTCAATGGGGGATTTGATGAGAAGAACGATTATCAAAATGGGAATTCTTTGTATCCTTATTGCGGGGTTTCAAAATTGTGCTCCGGGTAATTTTCAGTCAGATAACCTTAGTGGTACTTTCAATAACTCATCAAATCTTGAAACGGGAACGACCAATGATCAAGGTCGCCCTCAGTATGTGACCCCCACCTTCCAAGACCCTGTTCCGCAGATTGTGAATACGCCTTCTTCTCCTTCTGCGACACAGGTTGATTTAAATTCATGTGCTAATGAGTTTGAAGAGGCCAAAGCCTACTGCGATGGGCTTTTTGCTCAAAGTAAAACAGCATGCAGTGTCGTTGCCTCAGGGCAAACTGTTTATAAACTTCATGGCTTTGGGCCCGCCGCCGTCAAAAACATTACGTGCGGAGTGCAGGCCGTTCCGCCAACAAGCAGTCCGCCCGTTGTGACTCAGCCACCAGTGGTGACTCAACCATCGGCAAGCACTCCCGCCAGCCAGGGGCTGTGGAGTCCTAATATTCATGCAAATCCTATGATTATCGTAACCGATCAGACCGCGAAAGAGAATGGTGGACTGAGTTCTGTGACAGCCGTTCCGGGATGTATTAATAAATCTGTTTTATCTAATGGGGGTTCCTGCCAAGAAAGCGGCGTGTACAGAGCGACGGTAAGCGGAAAAAGTGTGAATATCGCCTTAGAGCCGGGGACGATAATCAGTATTCGCTATCGCCTCAAGAGCACGAGCTCTGGAGCCACACAAACTTTCTCTTTGCGCAATATGTACGGTGGCAGTATTGCCCGAACTGTGCGCATGTCCTTCAGTGCCGTTCCCGGAGACATGTCGCCGACCGGGGCACGTTGCGCTGTGCAGGGGGCGGGAACTCTGAGTTTAGGCGTTGCATCGCCGAATACCTGCGTACTTCCGTCATCGGCAGACGGCTACTATTATATAAATTTGCAGGCTTTGGAAACCGGCCTATCCTTGGCAAAATCGCTTTATCTTGAAAAACGCGGGACTTTGTTTGATTAAAATATCACGCTATCAGGAAGGCCCAAGCGGGCGGCAATAATACGAACTATTTCCGACGCGTTTTCTTCTAAAGCGCGTTCGGTCACATTAAACACCGGCCAGCGACGGTTCTGCTTAAAGATCTTTTCGGCGTACTCAATTTCCTTGGCGATATGGGCCATCGAAGCGTATTCGCCACCAGGATCCTGCCCGAACTTTTCCAACCGACTTTTTCGGATTCTTTGGAGCGAGTCCATATCGATGATCAAACCCACAATACGACGCTGATCAATTTTGAACAGCTCTTCGGGCAGGGGCGTATCTAACACTAAAGGCACGTTGGCAACTTTCCAGCCCTTGTGGCTCAAAAAGATAGAAAGCGGTGTCTTACTGGTGCGGGAAATTCCGACCAGCACGATGTCGGCTTTATCTAATTCTGCAAAGGTCTTTCCGTCATCATGTTTCACGGTGTATTCGATCGCTTCGATGCGTTTGAAATAGCGTTCATCGACCGCGCGCAAAGCTCCGACATGGGACTCGGAGTGTTCTCCGAAGAAGGTGTCCAAGGTGCCTAAAAGCGGACCTAATAAATCAAAATAGGGAAGGCCTTTTCCTGACGCCATCTCGCGAATTTTGTTTCGCAGTAGTTGGCTCGCCATCGTGTACACCAGCATCCCGCGACGCTCAAAACATTCTTCGATTATAGCTTCGGCTTGAGTTTCCGTGCGCACGTTTTTACAACGAATGATGTTGATGTCTTTGGACGAGTATTGCACCAAAGCCGCACGAATCATCGTGGCAGCGGTTTCCCCCGTAGAGTCAGAAAGAATATAAATCGTGTAGGTTTTGTTTTCGCTATCGCTCATTAATCGGCAAACCCATTAATCAAGGCGCGGCGTACGTTTTCGATATGCTCTTTCAACCACAGATCCGCAAACGTTGAAAAAAGAATGAAAGCAAAATCAGGACTAGCCTTGATCAGCAGGCAGGTTGTTTTGTTTTCGTGATCCAAATGCTGCAACTGCAGTTTTTCGAGCATGGCCCGCGCGTCGGTTTTTAAGACTGACAGCATCGTCATTGCCGGAATTTTCACAATGGCTTTGCCGTTATTTTTTAGAAGTTGAGTGGTGCCTTTGCAAAAGGAAGCCTGCGCCTTCCATTGTCCGTCGTGATTTTCCAAGAGAACGCCCGCCTCAAAGAGCATCGCCAGACGCGAAAAAACCACGATGGCGCGATCGATGTGATCTTCCGGAAGACCTTGCGAAATTCCGCGCACCAAAGACAGATCGCGCGAAGCCTCAAAAGCAGCGTCGTTCTTTTCGGATTCTTCCACTTTGTTTTCAAAATCGTTATCTAGAAAAGATTCTAGACGTCTTTGCACTTTTGAAATTTTTGAAACCAGTGTTTGAGATAGTTTTTCCATGAATAACGCTCCTCACTTTCATTGTGAGAAAGAAAAGGGCGTTAATCAAGCACGACCGTGAAATCTTCGAAGCTGTGATGGGTTTGCCATTCTTGTTGAACTCTCCCAGCACTTTGTCCAGGAGGAAGAAAAAGACGCAAAGAAGGCTCTTTCAATTTATGCCAAATTTCAAAGCCTTGAGTGATCCAGGTATTTAAATCATCTTGCCAAGGAATGATCACAACCCATTTGTTGGGTAAAAGCTCTTCTGAAGAAATCATCAAAGGTTGTGTGGTCTTTACCGCAAATTGCGGAAGTTCGGTCTCGGTTAAAACTTCTTGAAGATAAGAGGGGAGTGCTGGAGACACGTGCCGAGAGGCCTTAGAAACTTGGAAATTCAAATACCAATCCAAGCGAGCCGTCCACTGTGACTTTTCCAGATCAGGCACGATCCACAGCTCGGCGCCGGGATTGAAGGCACTGGCCTGGGAAAGCACGCTCAATGCCATTAGTGGGCCTTACTCACTTGATCAAGCAAGCCATTGACGAAGCTTGCGGATTCAGTGGTGCCAAATTTTTTGGCGATCTCAACGGCTTCATTGATGGCGATATTTTCTTTGATGGGATCTGCAGCGAACTTCATTTCGTAAACCGCGACGCGCAGGATATTGCGATCAATCGTCGCCATGCGCTCCACTTTCCAGTGGGCGCTGGAGGCTTGAAGTTTAGAGTCGATCGCCGCTTTGTGAGATTGAACACCTGTCACCAAGAGATCGGCGTAAGAAATCACTTCCGGATCCACGGACTGTTCGAAAACATCAAGAAATGTTTGGTAGCTGATCTGAGGTGCGAACTCAGTTTGAAAGAGGATTTGGAGTGCGAGTTCGCGGGCTTGTCGTCTTGCTGTCAGTTTCATTATTCGGCTTCTTTTCGTTTTCTACAAAGTTCATCGCTGTCAGACTTAATTGTGGATTATTTGCATCGACAAAATCAAGTAGTTCAGCATCTTCCAAAGTCTCGACAAATTCTTGAACGTCTTTGAAAGTTCGGTACACACTCGCGAAGCGGATGTAAGCCACGTCATCGAGTTGCTTAAGTTCGGCCATGACCTTTTTGCCAATTAAGCGTGAAGAGATTTCTGATTCCCCACGATTCACCACCCAAGCAGAGATTCTTTCCACCACTGCATCAATCTGCGCCAAGCCCACAGGGCGTTTTTGGCAGGCCGCTTGAAGACCTTTTAGGATTTTCTCTTTGCTATAGGGTTCACGGCGTCCGTCCTTTTTGATGATGAACGGAAAGGCAAGCATGATAGTTTCTACGGTTGAAAAACGAGCCTTACACTCAAGGCATTCACGACGGCGGCGGATGCTGCCATCTTTTTGCACTCGCGTGTCTAGTACTCTGTCATCAGCATGTCCACAGAAGGGGCATTTCATAGTCTTTGGTCCCGCCTTAAACTCGCCTGGAGATTAGGGAGACGCCGCTAGAGAGTCAATCACCAATTCACTGCGCTTGGGCCAGTCTTGCATGTCTTGATGCGTCATCCACTTAACACCACTGGTAAATGTTCGCTACACTGAAGCTCAGAAGTGAGGTGCGTGTGAAGACTTTTCTCATCATGATTTTGCCCTTGTTCATGGGCGCTGTCGCTCTAGGACAAGATTCTCAGCCGGTCGTTGGCAGGGAGGCTGCCGCGAAGTACTTCCAAAAGCGCGATCCCGCACAGAATTATGGTGGCTACGGGGGCGGTCCCCAGGATCATTATCTGGCTTTGCATGTCGGGCGCTACATGAGTTCTCAGTCGTATGATTGGGGAAAATTCGGGCAGGAAGATGACATCGGCAAAATGAATTTAGGAGTCACTTACCGCGTCGGCGAATGGCAGAACTCGATGGATTTGAACTTGCGCCTGGACTACACCGAATTTGACGTGGGTGGGGAAAAGCCTTCGAAATTATCCTTTTTGCCTCTTTTAACTTTTCCTGATGCTTCTTCGCGTTTCCCCCTTTATTTCGGGGCGGGGATCGGGCTGGGAGTTTTTTTCAAACAAGCTTCCAGCAAATCGGCCCTTTCTCTCGATTATCAACTGGTGGCCGGGGCCCGTTTCTTCGATATTTTTGAAAACACTGGCTTCTTTGTCGAAGCTGGATTAAAAAACCACATTCTTTTGCTCTCTTCAGGCCAGTTTAACGGAACTTTCCTTGCTGGCGGATTGGTATTTACGTTTTGAAAATTCATAAGCACTTAGTTGGAACCATTATCGATGCCCTTGATGAAGTCTTTGAACAAGGACAGTACGCTGACAAAGTAATTCAGCGCAATCTGAAAGCCCAAAAACAATGGGGCTCTCGCGATCGTCGCTTTTTCGCCGAAAGTATTTACGAAATCGTTCGTTGGGAACGTCTACTGGCGTACCTGGTCGATGACAATGATTTCTGGAAAATCTGGGCCGCGTATTGGATTCGCCAGGGGAACGAACTTCCTGACTGGGACGAAGTCGCTGATGTGGATGTGAAGCAGGTGCAGGCGCGACTGAAGGACATTCCCTCCTTCGCGATCGCGCAGTCCATTCCTGATTGGATGGCCGCCCGTTTGGAAAAAGAGTTGGGACCGGAATACAAAGAGACTGTGCGCGCTTTGAATCAGCCGGCAGAGGTTTTTCTTCGTACCAACACTTTGAAGACGACACCAGATGCGCTTTTGAAAACTTTGACCGAAGCGGGCATTTCTGCCACGAAGGTCTCGGCGGATCTACCTCACGCCTTGAAGTTGACGGAACGGAAGAATGTTTTTATCACGCAACCTTTTAAAGATGGCTTGTTTGAAGTGCAAGACGCCGCTTCGCAAATGATTGCTCCTTTATTGGATGTGCAACCGGGTCACCGTGTGGTCGATGCCTGTGCCGGGGCCGGAGGTAAAAGTCTGCACATGGCTTCGCTGATGCAGAACAAAGGTAAGATCATTTCTTTGGATATTCACGAGTGGAAATTGCAAGAGCTTAAAGTGCGGGCCCGCCGTGATGGTGTGGACGTGATTGAAACCCGCTTGATTGATACCACGAAAGTCATTAAGCGCATGTATGATTCGGCGGATCGAGTGTTGTTGGATGTTCCTTGTTCAGGCATCGGAGTTTTGCGCCGCAACCCTGATACAAAGTGGAAACTTTCAGATGAGGAAATCGATCGTCTGCACGTTCTGCAATATGAAATTCTGACGAGCTACGCTCCCATGACTAAAAAAGGTGGTAAGCTGGTGTACGCAACCTGCAGTCTGCTGCCGAGTGAAAATGAGAAGCAGGTCGAGAGATTCCTTGCAGAACATGGCGACAACTGGACCTTGATTAAACAAATGCATCTGCGTCCAGAGGTTGAAGGCTATGATGGCTTCTATGCCGCGCTTCTGCAGCGTAAATAGCAGGTCTTGTCGGGGATGCGAAGGATGTAACTTTATTCTTCGCAGAACTCTTCCGATAGAGGTTCGGTGAAGAATCTGTTTTTCGTCCTGATAGTTTTGATTTCTGGTAGGGGAGGGCTTGCCTATCGGGGCCTAGCTTAATTACGATCTCGCAACCTATACCAAGAAGACCGTCGACAATGGCGAATCCAGTTCTTCAAACTTAAAATTCTGAATATTTCCAATGTTTCTGCTGACAGAAGAGTGGTAACGCAATGCATACCAATTTCTTTGGCACGCTTCTTTTTCATTTGAAAGCTCGTATTCACCTTGATAGAACCCTCGCAACAATTTAAGGGGGTCCATAATGATTCGTTCTCTAGTAGCAATGGCATTGACTTTGGGGATGGCTACTTCTGCTTTCGCAGCAGACAACGCGTATTTCGAAATCAAAAAAGTAAAAGTAACTGACGTGACAGAGCAATATGCTCAACAAGTTGAATTGTTCGCTAAAAACGCGAATGGTTTGAATGCAGATTGCAACTCTTCACAAATGCCTTTGGCGCCTAAATTCACTGGCGACAAAACATTGGGTTCTGTGAATCCTCTAGACGCTGTTGAATTGATCGTAGATCAAATCATCAACATCGGTAAAAAAATCTTCAACGTGATCAATGCGGGCCGTCCTGTTGTGAACATCAACTTGGATACTGCGAACGCTCTTCCTAAAGGTTTGACTTGCTGGTCTGATCTTTCTGGCTGGAACATGCCTCAATCTAAAGTTTACAACGTTCAATACGAAAACGGTTTCGGTATGACGGTTGTCGACTTCACTTACCGTGTGACTTACACTGCCGGCGGTTCTGCTGACGGTATCGGTAAATACATCACTAACGCGACTTTCCAACCTGCGAACGTATCTGTTGGTTGGGGCTTCCAATTGGATGCAACAGCTGTGATCCCTTCTGTATTCAACACAGGTTCAAAGCGTGATCCTGTTGCGGGAATGCAAATGAACATGGAATGGAAAGTGACTTCGCCAATGGCTCACGAACAGTCTACTGAGACTTATTTCGTTAGCGGCGAAAATAAACTCGTTCACATGGAGTAGTTGTTTTCATGATGAAGGCGGGCGTCAGCGCTCTTCTTCGTTGCGGATAAGGAGCTCTTGAGTTTCCTGATGCAAATTGAAATCCGTTCGCGGAAATAAAAAGGGCCCTTAAGGGGCCCTTTTGTTTTTGCAGCATCTAGAAGTAGATTTTTAATCCTGACCTAATCCCTTGGCGATCGGTGACCGTGTCATCCGCCGCCGCAGGGATTTTTGTTTTCTGGTTCTCCTTATACCAGGCACCGAAAATGCGCACGGCTTTAAAGTCTATAAAAAGCCCGGCCTCGGTGTAGCTTCCGCCCACATCTCCTAATTCATCCGTGGAAGTGGGAAGGAAATAACGATACTTTCCATCGATTCCAAAATACTTTGTTAAATAAACCTGAAGAGACGCCTGGCCAAACTGTTGGGAAAGACGGCCGTGGGTATTACTTTCGCGAGTCCGCTGACCATAGTGAATCGTGAATGAGGTGTTTTGAATGGAGTTGCCGAGCAGACGGATGTTCAGCATCCCCGCAAGGTCATGGAAGTCTTCTTCGGTGTTGTTTTCATATTCCGCTGTCAAACCCACAAACTGAGCGTAAGCCGAGGCCTCTCCGGCAAAGGATGTGTAGGAATTTTCTACGCCCGAGTCCAAAACTTCGGTTTTGAACGAGTTGTAGGAACCTCCCAGCATAAACTCATAAGGCGAGGGCGAGTTCATGGAAAGCCACATATCCATCATGCGATTGCGTTGCTTCATTTCCAACCATTCGGTCAGGGACCAGCGGCTTTTTTCGCGATTCGCGGCTCGTTGTGTGAAGTCGATACCACTTCCCCAGCGAGATCTGGATTGCGCCTCGGAGATGCCTGAAAAGGCGATAATGCACAGTAGAAGCAAAGATGAAAACCTAGACATACCCTTATTTTCCCGCTTTTATAAGCTAACGTCTAAATATTCCCACGTTGATACATTTTTAACGTCTCAGAAAAGGATACGTTGTGGTTCATGATTTCGACCCGTTTGCGTTAAGAATTTCCGGTGATTTTGGCATCCGTTGGTACGGTCTTTCCTACATGATGGGATTCATTTGTGCTTACTTGTTGATTCGTTGGTTGGCGCAAAGACAGCGTTCGGGGCTGGCACCAAACATGGTGGGTGATTTTATCACCTACGCGGCGATTGGAACTTTGGTGGGCGGGCGCCTGGGATACGTGTTCTTTTACGGCATCGATCTGCTGTGGAAGTTCAAGCCCGAATTTCCTTTCTGGGGAGTCCTTGCCGTCAACGAAGGTGGCATGGCCAGTCACGGTGGGATCATCGGAATCGTCATCGCCTGTATGTTGTATGCGCGAAAATATGGTGTGAATACTCTTTATCTTTTTGATCTTGTGTCTGTCACTGGGCCTCTGGGCGTTTTCTTCGGTCGTATCGCGAACTTTATCAATGGCGAGTTGGTGGGGCGAGAGTGTGATCCTTCCTACCCATTAGCGGTGAAATTCCCGCAGGATATTTACACGTGGCCTAATCAGAACTTTGCGAAGCTGGGTGAACTCACTCCTGTTATGGAGAAAATCGGTGTCGCTCGGGATCAATGGTTGGAGCTCGTCGAAAAATATCGTTTCGATGGCACGGCCCGTGAACAGGTGTATTCCTTGATGACGAAGGCGATCGACGCCATCCAAAATGGCAATGAGGCCGCGAAAGAGGCCATTGCGCCTTTGTTGACACCTCGTTATCCCTCCCAATTGTTTGCGGCTTTTGGCGAAGGCTTATTGCTTTTCGTATTGCTTTTCCTGCTTTGGAGAAAACCACGCAAGCCGGGGTTCATCGCGGCCTGCTTTATTATTTTTTATGCAATTGTGCGTATTGCCGATGAACAATTCCGGATGCCCGATGCGCATATCGGTTTTCAATGGCTGGGTTTGACTCGTGGTCAGCTTTTGAGCATTGGTATGTTGATCTTGGGCTTTGTGATGATGTTCGTATGGACTCGTGCAAGTTCCTTAACGATTCCAGGCTGGGGTCGTGGACAATCGATCAAGTTGAATCGTAAGTAGAGTTTTTAAAAGAAGATTTTTATCGACATCGTTATCGTGGCCATCGATTCCCATCGACCGCCACGGTGACGGCAAGCAAGTGCGTTGGCTTGATATAAAAAACTCCCCGGAGGATAGTCCTCGGGGAGTTTTCTGTTTTTAGCGCCACAAAGCAACGACAGTGCCGGATTTTGCCGACTGGTTGCCGGCGGCATCAACGGCCGTGAACTGATAGTTGTAGTAAGTATTCTTTTTGATATTGCCATCACTGTAGCTCAGGGATGTCGTTTCAGCGATTTTCACCCCGTTACGATAGACGAAGTATTTCACGACTTTGACGTTGTCCGTAGAAGCCGCCCATCCCAAGTTGAAGCGGGCCGATCTGTTGCGGTTGGATGTCGTCAAAGACAGCGTCAGGTTTGTAGGAACAGAGGGCGCAATCGTATCAACAACAGGTGTTGGAGTCGGGGTTGGCGTCGGCGTCGGGGTTGGTTCCGGCGTTGTTCCCGCCACCAAGGTGTTCGAGTTTGCATCCACCGTTAAAGGGACGTTGGCCGCTGATAACAAAGTATTCCCCACACTTGGATTGACAATGTTGAAGGCCGAAGTTGTCAACGCACTTCCTGCCGTGGAATCCTTCATCGTTAGGTAGAACTTTTGCGTATTGATGTCGGTCGCCGCTAAAGAGGATATATCAAAATAGAAACTTCCCATTTTTTCAGCCGTCGTTCCATCAAAGGCGTAGTTACCGCCACGACTTGCAAAGGCAAAAGGCGCCCACGAAGCCGAAGGACTGCTGGCTGTGTTTGCCGAAGAGCCAAATTGCAACGCCATCTGTGTGCGCATCGCATGCGACATCTTTACTTCAGCTAGCAAGCGCGGAGTATAAGACGTGTAAGTGGAATAAAACACGAGACCGCTTTGGGTAAGCTGGATTCTGCCCGTCGGCGCAAAGCCGGGAACTGTGGAGGTGGCGCGGAAGGCATCGTAAGAGGCCCAGATATAACCTTGGTTTTTCCAAGAAGCTCCGAACGAGTTGGCGATTTTAAATGCACCCAGCTCGGCGGCTTCGACAACGCCATTCCCATTGATGTCTGTCCAGATCGTATCATCGTAACCGACGATGACCATGGCATGGCCCGAAACGGTGCCGTTAATATGAGTGGCAATCGCTTGTCCCACAAATGGATTTGCGGCGGCTTGCGGATTGGCTTGCACCGTTCGATACACCCAGCTGTTAATGTAAGTTCCGAACGAAACGACATGGCCGTTGGCCAGGATTTGTTTCACTGTGGCCATGTCGGCATCAGTATTGATGCGCGCATAGCTAAAGGGTTTCATCCGAGAGTTGATCGCACGCTTCCAATGTTCCGAGTTCATGCTCCACGCACGATAGTCGCTGTCATAGGGAAACTCGGTCAAAGTTGCGGCGCCATGTTTTTCCATAACGGCGAAAGCATCAGACAAGGATGAGCCATTATCGACTCCGCCATTGATCATATTGTAAGTCCACTTTGGCGAATAAAGACGCGCACTTTGAGTTTTATTGTCACAGCCCAGCGTCAAGCAGACCTCATGACTCATGAGATAGTAAGTGGTCGCAAAGGCCACGCAGGAACCCAAAGTTCCCTGGCTGACAATGGGTGGGAAAGAAGGCAAAGCCGAGTTATCCACTTGAGCAGGAGCGGCCCCCAGAAGAGAGTTTGCTGCACTTTCAATAGAGGGAGAAGGTGCGGCAGCTTGAAGAGAGTCCTCAATATCAACTTCAGGTTGGTTGGTCGGCACTTGCAAAGGAGCTTGCCCGCGACGTTGTCTTTCTTTATTAACGCGTTCCAACCCTAGACGGTTGGGGCGAACTTTTTTAATTTTCCGGCGTTGAAGTTTTTGCTGCTCTTCCTGAGTCATTTCTTTCAGGCCCGGGCGAAATCCCGGATTTTGTGCCAGAACGGTGGAGGGAGAAACGTGCAGAGTGAGTGTCAGCGCAATTATTCCGCCGACAGGTTTTAAAAAATTTTTCATTTCTTTTTCTCCAGAGGTTTTTAGATCCGCATCCGCGATAGACGGTGCGACTTCGTCACAATGTTAAGTAGCAGGGACGCAATTTCCCTAAAGAAATGAACAGCGCAAATACGAATGCGAGGTCATATACTGGAGATTTGTCGATAATTTCTGCGAGAAATAAAAAAGAAAACGGCGGAAAGAATATTTCCGCCGTTGAAGCTCAGTCTTTAGTCGAAGTCTTTGACAGGACCTCTATTTGAAATCAAAGGTCGCCAGATCGGCGCGAGAGATTTCTTTTTGTTCTCCGGTTGCGAAGTTTTTCACCGTTACGGTTTTGTTTGTCACTTCGTTACCGCCTAAAATCAAAGCGTAATGCGCGCCGATCTTGTTGGCCTTTTGCATCTTCTTTTGCATTTTTCCGGAAAGGAAGTTTTCAGTTTTAAATCCGCGCGAACGAATCTCGTGCGCCACTTTTACGCTTTCTTCTTCGCCCAGATCGTCAGCTCCGACGACGGCAATGATGACTTCTTTTTTGGTCGCAAGTTCTTTCGGAGTCAGATCGGCCAAGCGATCAATGCCGGCAGCCCATCCCACGCCGGGAGTTTTAGGGCCCCCCATTGTTTCAATCAGGCCGTCATAGCGTCCGCCAGCAAGCACGGTGCCTTGGGCTCCCAATTTCGTTGTCGTGAACTCAAACACAGTATGGCAGTAATAATCCAGGCCACGAACCAGGTGGGAATTTACGTTGTAGGGAATTCCCAGCTTCTCAATTCCCGCTAAAACTTTTTTGAAAAAATGTTGGGAAGTTTCATTAAGATATTGTTCCAATTTCGGCGCCAGGGCATTGAGCTTTTTATCGCCCTCATCCTTGGAATCCAAAATCCGCAAAGGGTTTTTCTCTAAACGCATTTTGCTGTCGGCGGAAAGCTGATCCTGATGCGCGGTGAAATACTTCACCAGTGCTTCGCGATAAGCGGCTCGGCTTTCGCTGTCGCCAAGAGTGTTGATTTCCAAAGTGCACTCGGTAGAGATTCCAATTTTTTTTAAGATGTCCCAAGCCATGGCGATGCATTCAACATCGGCCAGGGGACTGTCATAACCTAAACACTCTGCGCCCAATTGATAAAATTGACGGTAGCGTCCTTTTTGGGGGCGCTCATAACGGAACATGGGACCCGAATAATAAAACTTCAAGGGCAGGTTCTGCATCATTCCTTCAGAGATAAAAGCCCGCGCCACGCCCGCAGTCCCCTCAGGTCTTAATGTGAGGCTTTCTCCTCCACGGTCGGTAAAATCATAAGTCTCTTTATTCACGACATCAGAGGTTTCGCCCAGAGTGCGATGAAAAACGTCAGAAAATTCGAAAATGGGGGTTTCAATCTCTCCATATCCGTACAAAAGAGCCTTTTCATAGGCAGATTCTTCGACAAAACGGAAAAGAAGACTGTCCTCGGGAAGCAGATCTCGGGTGCCGCGAACTCGCTGAATTTTATTGCTCATATTACGTCCTCAATACTAACGGAATGACCTCTAGGTTATATCAGAGCGCCGGGCAGTGCGCAAAGCTATTGCATTTAGGTAGGTCCGCGTTTTTAATAGAAAATGACATGGAATCAGGACAGAAAATGAAAAAATGGGTATTTGCAGGAGTGGCCGTTTTAGTCGTCGTTATCGGCGCGGTGGTCTATCAAACGATGTTCAGTCGCAGCGCCGCTTTAACCGGTGTTGAGGTTGATTGGCGCCTTTTAGGTGAAATGGACTACATAACCGGAAAGTCGTCATCAGAACTTCAAGCTCTGCACGGAAAGGGTGTCAAGATTCCGGGCTTCATGGTCCCCTTGGAAGATGAGCAACGTGACGTCGTGGAGTTTTTGTTAGTCCCCAGTCCCCAGGCGTGCATTCACGTGCCACCACCACCGCCGAATCAAATGGTCTACGTGAAAATGAAGAAAGGCACAGAAGTGGCCGTCGGTCCGATCTGGGTCTATGGTACTTTGAACCTGGTCACCAAGAAATCCATGTACGGAGACGCGTCGTTTGAACTTATCGGCGATGCCGTAGAACCCTACAAATAATTTTCTCGAAGGAGTTCGTATGATTAAGATTCTTCTGCTTTCGACAATGCTTTTTGCAGCCCGCGAACATGGGGCCCACGTTCACGGTGCGGGAAAAGTCAGTGTGGCTTTTGATGGAAAGAACGGAAAAATTGAACTTCATGTTCCTGCGGAAGCCATCATGGGGTTTGAACACCAGGCGAAAACCAAAGCCGACAAACAGAAAAAAGAAAAGGCTTTGGCCAAATTGGAAGAAAAAATCGCTGAAATGATTGTTTTAGATCCCGCTTTGAAATGTGCAATTAAAAAAGACATATTTGAAGTGAACCAACAGGATTCTCACGCCGAAATTGAAGCTGAATTCAATGTAACTTGTGCGACTCCCGTGGCCGGAAGTACTATCACCTTTAATTTTACCAAACAGTTTTCCCGTTTGAAGAAGGTTCAAGTGGATGTGCTGGCGGATGGCGTGCAAAAGTCACTGCAGGTACAGAAGAACGGAGACAGCGTTGAGCTCAAGTAACATCCTGATTGAGGTGCGTGATCTGCAATACACCTATCCGGGCCAATCGCAACCGACATTGAAGATTCCCGAGTTTTCGGTCTTGCGCGGGGAAGAGCTTTTTCTTTATGGTCCCAGTGGCACTGGTAAGACCACGTTGTTAGAGTTGTTTTCGGGTGTTTTAAAGCCGACGCAGGGAAGTCTGAAAATTTTGGGGTTTGATTTCGGAAAGATGACCGATGCCGACCGCGATGCTTTTCGCGCGGAGCACATGGGGTATGTCTTTCAAAACTTCAATTTGATTCCGTACTTGAGTGTTCAGGAAAATATCGAATTGCCGTTACACCTTAGCCCGGCGCGGAAAGCGCGTCTGGGAAGTGTTGACACCGAGATGGTGATCCGCGCGTTGTGTGGCAATCTGGGAATTGGTGATCTTCTGGGTAAAAAAGTGTCTCAGCTGAGTGTGGGACAACAGCAGCGGGTCGCGGTGGCGCGGGCTTTGCTGGGAAAGCCCGACTTGATTTTAGCCGACGAGCCCACTTCGGCCCTGGATACAGATCATCGTGAAAAGTTTCTGAAGCTGATGTTTGAATTGGCGGATCTCTATGGAACCACTGTTGTCTTTGTTTCGCATGATCGCACCATGGAAAAACTTTTTAGTCGCAGCATCTCGTTAGACTCCATCAATAGGGTTGGATAATGGTCTTTCTTAAACTTGCTATTAAATCTTTAAAGAATCGCGCTTTTGCAACGACCTTGACCGTGCTTTCAATTGCCTTAAGTGTGATGCTTCTTTTGTCCGTGGAAAGAGCAAAGCGGGCCGCTGAAGAAGGTTTCACTCAGACGATCAGTAAGACAGATTTGATCGTGGGCGCCCGCAGTGGTTCTTTGCAGTTGATTCTGTATACGGTTTTCAACATGGGAAACGCCACTCACAATATTTCCTACGAAACTTATCAGGATCTTAAAAAGCACCCTGCGATCGAATGGACGATTCCGTACTCGTTGGGCGATGGTCATCGCGGTTTCCGCGTCGTCGGCACGACGGAAGATTTTTTTAATCACTATCATTTTCGCGGCAATCAAAAAGTACAACTTGCCCAAGGGGCCGTCTTTAAAGACTTGTGGGATGTAGTCATCGGTGCGGATGTTGCGCGTAAATTGAAGTACCGCTTAGGGGATCGTATTGTGGTCGCTCACGGAGTCACTAAAGGGGAGGGCATTCAGAATCATGCCGACAAACCCTTTGTGGTGACGGGAATTATGGAAGCGACCGGAACCCCTTTGGATCGCGCTGTTTACATGTCTTTGGAAGGCATGGAAGCCCTGCATATTGATTGGGCGGATGGGGCGGCTCCGACGGCGGAAAAAGCGATTCCTCGCGAGCAGTTGCATAAAGAAAGTTTGAAAGTTCATACGTTGACAGCTTTTTTCGTGGGCGCAAAGTCACGCATTGAAACTTTGAAGCTGCAGCGAGAAATCAATAACTACAAAGAAGAACCTTTACTGGCAGTCATTCCGGGGGTCGCCTTAAGTGAATTGTGGAATGGTCTTTCTTATGTCGAAGGCGTTTTAAGAATTATCTCTTGGATGGTGGTTCTTGTTGGGCTTGTTTCGATGCTGATTGCCTTAACGACAACCTTAAATGAGCGTCGCCGGGAAATGGCGATCCTGCGTGCGGTCGGGGCAAAGTCCTCGCAAATCGTGGGGTTGTTGGTATTTGAATCAGCTTTGCTTACGGTGGTTGGTATTGTCTTGGGAACACTTTTTTCTTGGACTTTATTGGCAGTGCTGCGCCCGTGGATCGAAGGGGAGTTTGGTCTTTATCTGGTGGGGCCTTGGCTCACCAGCATGGAACTGCTTTATATTCTGATCACTTTTGTCGGTGGAACTTTGATGGGTTTGATCCCCGCGTTGCGAGCGCAGGGATTGGCTTTGAAAGACGGCCTGAGTGTGAAGCTTTAAGCGGCCTTGACTTTAACTTTGTCGGCCGCCTCGGCTTCGTAATCCGAATACGGTGTTTTCACTTCAACGAGAGTGCCGTCTTCGGCGCGGTAGCCGCGAACCTTGAACATCTTAAGAGCTTCAGAGCGACCTTTAACCTCGGCGGCACCAGCCAGTTCGGTTTTAAAATCTTCGCCAATTTTTTCTATCACGGTATCTGAGATCAACAGATCCGCACCGAAGGCTTTGGTTGAAGCTTCGATACGAGAGGCCGTGTTCACGGTATTGCCGATAACGGTATACTCCATACGCTCGTCAGAACCGATGGTTCCTGAAATTGCCAGTCCGGCATGCAGCCCCATTCCGATGTTGATCGGAGGCTGGCCTCGGCCAATGCGTGTCTCATTCAGAATTTCAAGGGCACGACGCATTTCCAGACAGGCGCGAACCGCTTTGTGAGCGTCCCGGTCCGAACTTTTCGGAGCCCCCCACACGGCCATGATCGCGTCTCCGATAAATTTATCGACGACACCGCCGTGTGAGTTGATGATCTTCACCATCACTCCGAAGTATTCATTCAGCATTTCCACAACTTCTTCTGGCGAGCGCTTTTCCGAGAAGGCGGTAAAACCACGAATGTCCGAGAAGAAGACGACCACGTCTTTGGATTGTCCACCGACACCAATGTCTTTACCGATCAAATCCTCCGCGACGGAAGAGCCGTGGAACTTCGAGAAAAGACTTTTCACTTTGTCGCGTTCTTTAAGACCTTCGGTCATGTGATCAAAGGCTTCGGCCAAATCACCCACTTCATCGTGGGACTTCACCTGAGTGCGGGCTTTCACATCGAAGTTACCCTTAGAAACCAGATTGATCATATCCGCCAGTTTTTCGATGGGCGAGGTGAGGGTCATAGAGAACAAGAAGATAAAGAAAATCGCCATGGATATCGCCGAACCCGCCACGAAAATCGCTCGGCGTCGTACTTCGCGCGACACTTCCAGAATTGTTTCTTCGGAGGTCTGTGAAATCACTGTGGCGCCGAAAGAAGTTTTCACCGAGGCGCCGAAATAGTTCTTTTCGAAATCAGGATCGATAAATTTTGTCTGGTATTGAGGTGATTTTTGCGCAAGAGCCTTTTTTACAAAAGGATTGTTGCTGACATTCAACCGCGCCATGGCTTTTTGTTCATCTTTGTGCGCCAAGAGTTCGCCATAACGATCCACCAGATACTGAGTTCTTTCAGAAGGGTCGGTGAAGGGCTTTTCCAAAGGAGCCAGCGTGATGTCCGCCAAAGCCACGTGAGTGATTTTTCCTTGGGCATCACGAATCAAGGGAATACCGATCGTGATCATCGCGGGGGCTTTCGGATAAGAGGCGTTTTTAAGTTCGACATTCCCTTGGGCAACATTGCGGATCGGGAATTTCTGCCAGGAGCGAACATTGATGATGTAGTTGCTGCCCAAATTATAGGGGCGTAGAACATCTTCTTTCACTCTGCGAACCACGGTTTGTACCGCAGTTCCATCAAGTTTCAGAATTTCTAAAGAGACAAAGTTTTTATCTTTAGTGAAGTTGAATTCAAAATCATTGCTGGCGGCATTTTGATCAGAGGTGTCTTTCATCAAAACCGAGGCCGTGACACGGGTTTTGTCGACCAACGAACTGACGATGTTTTCCACTTCCTTGGCTTTGGCCGCTGCGGACTCTAAGTTCGCGATATCGACCTGCTCGGAAGCCTTTTTCTCGAAGTAGTCCGAAGAGATCCAGGTGATCGTTCCTGTCGCCGCGACCAGGATCAGGATTGTCACCGTAATGAGTTTTGTCGAAATAGGTATTCTCATATCATCTCCCAGAGCTTAGAAAGCCCACTCCGCGAAAATATTTAGATAGTTTCCGACGATGGTTGATTCATTGGTATCTCCGTCTACGGCGAAATTGTCTGATGCCGGAATCGCTTTGTAGCTCATTTTATCTTCCCGGCGGGCGTATCCGACCAAACCGGTGAAAGTCGGGGTGAAGCGGTAGCTTCCCAAAAATCCATATTGCGTCGACATCGACGGGGTCAATGGAGCGCCATTGGGCGTGCTGATTTTTAGAAGAGACACATACATGTGCGCGTTGATCTGAATGCCCAGTTTCGGCGTTAAAGAATACCAGTATTCAGCGCCAAAATGTGGACCTGCTGAAGTGATTTTCAAATCTTCTGAATTTCCCGAGAAGGGGTCACCAACGGTTTCAGGAAGTTCTTTATAGTAAGGTCCTACTTGGAAACGGACTTCCCCGCGATCACCCAGATTTTTGCGATAAACAGCATTGGCTTCGGCAGAGGCGAAAGTTTGAGTTTTACCGTTGAAAGTGAAGCCGCTCATATCCAAGATGGCCAAAAAGCCCCATGGTGTGCGATCGCCAAACCAACCCAGTCCCAATCGGCCCGTTCCCCCCAAAGCACTGTAGGCCACTGCGGAATTCTTTTCTGGATTTTTTCCGCTGAACTGCATTTCCGTAATAAGATAGCTGGCCACGGCATACCATCCCGTCACACGGTCGATGGATTTGCGCACCAGCGCGGTGTATTCCGCCGCGGGGGAGCGGTCTCCGTGGCGTACGGCGAAACTTTGTTTGGCCAGTTGCGAGCTGGGGCGCAAGTTGGATTTACCGCGAACCACAACCTGATAGCGGCCGCCCGGCCAGGTTTCATCAAAAGGCAAAGATTCGTCTTGAGTGTTCTCGACGACTTTATACTTTTCCCATTTTTTATCTTTTTCATTCAACTTTAAAACGAAAACATCAAAAGAAGTGACATGCTTCGGGCGAGTCCACTTGACCTCACGAACAAATTCACTTTCCGGTTTTTCAATTCTGGGATTTTCCAATGCCTTTCCTAAGACGGAAAATTGTCCGACAGAGGTGGCGTCACTGCGAATGCCCTCTTCGGTTGCTGCTAAAACCTTCCAGGTATAATTGCTGGCAACCGGCAGGGACGCTTTCATTTTGGTGTCGCGAACGACTTCACTGATTTGGGTTTTTCCGTCCTCAGAAGTCAGAACAAATTGATACATATCCGCGCCGCCGACAGGCTTCCAGGTGAATTCCATTTTCACACTGTCGTCTTCTTTGCTGGCGATTTTTGCGCGCGGGGCGGGGAATTTCAGAACGGCGGCCTCTAGGCCCACGTTGAAATCACTTTCGGGTGACCAGTCACCAGGGACGCCACGGTAATCGCGGGCACGCAATTTCATGAGATATTTTCCAGGGGTCAAGCGCCCATTCCAGGCCGCCTCTTTCACTTTGAAAGTAAAGGTTTTGGCATTCTTCGGATCTTCTTTGACCTGGCGTAATTCGATGTCATAGCTTTTTGCGCCCTCGATGGCGTCCCACTCGAAGTTCACCAAACGGCGATAGGGCGCCGCCCAGACCGAGCCGGTCCAGAATGTGAAAATCAGAATTACAAAGGCCATCAGCAAACGCATCAATTCACCTTGATCTTTTTCAACGTCGGCGCGCGCAGATTGGATTTATCTGGCACCAGAAGCTTTCTTGCCGGAGCGACCTCACTGCTTCGGCCATAGTTGTCCATAGCCGACAGTTCGATTTCGTATTCTCCAGGAAGAAGATTTTTTAATGCTGTCATATTGTTTGTGTACTTCGAGCGTTTCAGCTCTTTGCCATCCTTGCGGATGGTGAGCCAATATTCTTTGGCGCCATCCAATTTCGTCCACTCTAATTGTGTGCGGCCATCAAGAGAAGCCTGCAGCAGACCCTCGGTGGGAACGAAAAGCGGCGCTTGCAGCAATGGCAGTGGCGCCACCGTCAAAGGCTGGGATAATTTAGTGCCAAGAATTTGACCTTCTTTGTTCACCGCTTCGATCGAGGCAATGTAGCGGCCCGGCTTCGCGACAGGGGCTGAAAACTTCGTGTCTTTCACTTCCAAGCTGGTGGCCGAGTTCGGGTCGGCATTTTCTTCCAAGAGCTTGACGCGATAAAGGGCGACGTCCTCGGTCTTATCCGCTTTCCAAGTCAAACCCACTTGCGGTTTTTCCACGTAATACTGTGTCCATTGATTTTCCGGCATGGTGAAGTCGACGTTGACCGGAATCAAAGGAGCCCGTTCCACTTTGGCCTGCACTTGCTCTGCCGGCTTCACTGTGAATTTTTGAACTTTTCCTAAGACGGGTTTGTCGGACTCAATGTAGTAAGAACTCAGGCGCCAATAATAGGTACCGGCTTTTAAAGACGGCAGTGTGTAACTTTCTTCGTTTGCGAAAGATTGAGTCGCAATCTTTTTTTGCAAATTCGCATCGGACCAAACTTCCAAAGTCATTTGGCGTGTGTCGTCGCCTTTTTGCCACTTAAAAGTCATGTCATACGGTGTTTTCGCCGCAGGGATATCCGCATCGGCTGTGGGGAAGACGACCGTGGGGGCATATCGCGCCAAAATCTCGGTTTTATAAATGGGGCTTTCCGCAATCACATTCCCCAGGGAAGAAGTCCCCACAAGTTTCCAGTAGTGACGTCCAAAGGGAAGTGAAGCGAGAATTTGGTTTTCATTCAAGGGAGCTTTCATCAGCTCTTTCAGTTGTTTTCTGCTAGAGCCTACCCACAACGAAACTTGCGTTCCTGAGGGAAATCCTGTCCATTGGAAGGGCACCGGCTCTGGCGACTCAGCATCCATGGCAATCGGTTTTTGCGGCAGGGGCGTTAGAACTTTAATGATTGTCGTCGAACTTAAATCTTTGCTTTGCCCATCGTTGCCTTTAAGTGAGGCTTTACCCTCTAAGACTTGGACATCGACGGCATTGCCACGCCCCTTCGATAATGAGGCGGAAGCTTGCGAGAGGTCGACTTTACCATTGGCAGAATTAAGAACGAGACCAGGTGCATTTGCTTCCGCACCTCCGGCCTTGGCATTGACGAAAAGACTACCTTCCATTAAATCCAGGGCGATTTCGCCTTCTGATTTTTTAATGACGATCAAAGACTCGGGTTCCAGATCCAAATAGCGATCCGAATCCACAAACTGAATGCGCACTTCACCACGCTCGCTGGTCCGAATGGCTTCGCCATTGTAAAGAGGTTCTCCGGTATTTACGAGCTGCCAAAGAAGACGAGAAGCGGGACGCCGTTGAATGTCTTCGACGACTTTACCAACGTAAGCTAACGGTTTTTCATTACCATAAGAGGAGTTGCGATTTTCAGTCGTCTGATACCAGTACCAGGTCACAGCGAAAACTGATGATGAACTGAGTGCTGCGACAAGCAGCCGTTTCCACTGTTTTTTCATGCGATCCTCCTCAATAGTTTTTCGGAGAATTTCTCTGGATGTTTAATAGCGCTTAAGTCTAGGACCGGCCCTTGTCGTTAAAAAATATTTATGAGGTGGGGAAAAACGGACTGGAGACTTTCTAGCGAATGGTCTAGAGTCTTGCCTATGGATAACAATAAGAACTACATCACCCCCGAAGGTCTAGCAAAACTCAAAGCCGAGTATCACGAGTTGATGCACGTGGAAAGACCAAAACTTGTGGAGGTGGTCGCCTGGGCGGCCAGTAATGGTGATCGTTCAGAGAACGCAGACTATCAATACGGAAAGCGTCGTTTGCGAGAAATCGACAAGCGGGTTCACTTTCTGACCAAGCGAATTGAAGATGCGGAAGTGGTCGATCCCAAGGCCATGAAGGGACAGACCGTCCTTTTCAGTGCGACCGTCACCCTGGCTGATGAAGAGGGAGAGGAAGTGGTTTATCAAATCGTCGGGGAAGATGAGTTTGACCCCAAAAACGGAAAGATTTCGTGGAAGTCTCCCGTTGCCAAGGCTTTACTTGGCAAGAAGGCCGGAGATGAGGTTCGCATCGTGAAGCCCGCCGGTGAAGAGTATGTCACTATAGAAAAGATCGAATATAAGTAAGATTTTAAATTGAGCGCTGTTAATGCGCTTTATAAAATTTACAGCGTAGCGTCGACAAGGAAACTTTCCACCCCATTTTTTTATTTTTGAAATTGTCTTTGTGTCTTAAAGCGGCCACACTCTGTCCTCATATCCCGGGGGGGACTAATGAATATGAAATGGGCTGTCGTTCTTAGTGTTGTCTTTGTTCTATCTTCTTATGAGACGGTTGAAGCAAAACGTAAAAATCGTCAGGAAATCAATCCGGTTTCTGAACAAATTGAAAATTCACAATCTTCGTTGATCGATGAAAAATCCAGCGATGCGGATATTGTCAGAGCCATCAGTGATCAACGTCGTGTTGATTTCGTCGAAGGTGGCAGCATGGTTGTCGTAAAAATCTTGCCCGATGACAACAATGGTTTAGCTCATCAAAAATGGACTGTCCGTCTTTCCAATGGCAAGAATATGCAAGCAGTGTATAATTCAGACATGTGCCCGCGTGTTCCAGTGAAAGTGGGCGACGTCGTGGCAATGGGTGGCCAATTTATTTGGACAAATAAAGGTGGCTTGTTGCATTGGCTTCACCATGACCCTCGTGGCAAACGCCCTGATGGTTATGTTTTCGTAAACGGGAAATTCTATTGCAAAGATTAGATTTGATTCCATGTAAAGCTCCCTTTTGGGCCGACAGCGGCCACGGGCAGACTTTATGGTCTCATTTTTTAAAATCTCCCGAGCTCACACATTTTGGCAATAAATTTGAAGTCGATCTTCCGGATGGGGATCGACTTTTTTGTTATCATCTCCCTGGCATTTCCGACACCGTGGTCAGCATCTATCATGGACTGTCGGGGGATGTGACTTCAGATTACATGCAAAGAACGGCCAGGGTCTGTCAGCAGTTGGGACATTCGGTGGTGTTGGTGAACCATCGGGGGGCGGGTGCCGGGGCGGCTTATGCGCGAAATCCCTATCATTCCGGTCGGGCCGATGACATGTCCTGTGTCTTAAAAAAGCTTCGCGAATTGTTTCCTGGTAAAAAGCAGGTGGCGGTCGGCTTTTCCATGAGTGGAAATATTCTGCTTTGTCTTTTGGGCGGTTTTCGTGGAGAAGAAAAGCCCGATGGAGCTATTGCGGTGAATGCGCCCATCGACCTTTTGCAGGGCTCTCAGCTTTTAAAAACAGGCTTTAATCGCCTTTATGATTTGCGCTTCGTCTTACGATTGCGAAAGAACGTGGAAGAAAAATATCGCCAAGGGTTGATTCCGAAAAGATATGACATTCCGGCTTGGTCGACTATTTGGGATATGGATCAAATCTACACCGCACCTGCAGCGGGTTTTAAGGATCGTTTTGACTATTATCAAAACTGCTCGGCCATTCACTATGTGCCCAAAATTCAGACGCCGACGTATGTGTTGACGGCTCAAGACGATCCCTTCGTTTCGGTAGAAAGCTATATGAAGGCCTCGTTTTCCAAAAGTACGGTTTTGCATGTCGAGGCGCGAGGCGGGCACATGGGGTATTTAGCTAAGCAAAAAACGCCCTTAGGTTCGGTGCGCTGGCTGGATTATTATCTTCATGAAGCCTTGCTCGCATTGAAACAGGTTTTATAGAAGGCTTTTCGCAAAAAGATTCCACCGAGCTTTTACGAGTCCATAGGACAGAGATGTTGCTCCTGAATCCCAGATCGGAATCTCCAGAATCTTTTCGCCACTTTTAGAAAAAGCTTTGTGCAGGTCCGGATGTAAATACCACCCATTCAGTTTTTTCGGAAGATGCGGTTCTATTTCGTTCCAAGCTCGTTTCGAGAAGCCACCTATTTCGCAGAAGGGGTCCAAAGAGCCGAAGCCTCGTTTGATGTCTTTAAAAATTCCTGTGAACAAGTGCTCGACCGAATGACGGGGCCCCGTTCGGCGATGAAAAAGGCTGTCTTTCTTAGAGACCCGCTCGCCCCAGCACATCGCCACCGAGGTGTCGGTCATAAGATTTTGCAGAATTTTAAAAAGATCTCCCAAAGGAGTCGAGAGCAATGGGTCTGTCACTAAAACAAAGGGCGCTTGCGACTTGGTGAAGGCTCGCCGTAAACTTTCCGCTCGCCCCAAATATCTATCATTGTACAAAATCTGAATGTGTTCTCGAGAAGAAGACTCTGTCTGCGCCGACTTCATAATGTTAAAGGCCTCTTTGGCATTTTTTTCGATGACCGCCACCACCTCGTAATTCAGTGGGAATTTCTGAAAAAAACTGCGCAGATCTTTGATGAACGTAGGAATGAAGGCCGCATCTTTATGCAGATAAATCACGAACGAGCAATGCAAGGTTGACACTGAAGAATCCATCTTTAACGATAGTTAACAATGAAATTTGCAAAGGTCACGCAATACTATGGGGCTCTGTTATGGGTAGCACTACTGCTGTTGACAGTCGTGACGCGTTTTTATGACTTGGGCAACAAGCCTATTCACTTTGATGAAAGTATTAACGGCTGGTTTGTAATCCAGATGCAGGCCCTGGGGTATTACAAGTACGACCCCACAAATTATCACGGTCCGCTCTTGTTTTACCTGATTCAATTCTTCGAATTTCTGTGGGGCGCCAGTGTGGAAACCCTGCGGGCGGTGCCGGCAACCTTCAGTGTGTTCAGCATCATGCTTTTCTTTTTTCCCTTGTTAAAGAAGGGCACGGTCTTAAATACGATGGCCGTGTTTCTGTTATTAAGCCCCGCCGTTCTTTTTTTTGGTCGGTCCGGGATTCATGAATCACCCTTTGTTTTTTTTCAATTGCTATTCGCCATGGGGTTCTTGCGTTGGTTTGAAAAACCAGACGGCAAAGCCTTCGCCTTGGTGTTGACGGGAGTTGTGGGAATGATGGTTCTGAAAGAGACCTTCACCGTCACGGGCTTTTGTTGGCTCTTGGGGCTTCTGTCGTTGGGGCCAGCCACATTGCAAGAAATCTTTGCCTGGTCAAAACTGAAGTCCGCCTGGAGTCAAAAGTTATCCTGGTTGACCTTGATTCTGGTGATTCTCTTTGTGCAACTATTTACCGGTTTCTTTAAAAACATGATGGGGCTGGCTGACTTCTTTAAAGCCATTGTTCCTTGGCTGCAAACAGGTGTGCACGGTAAAGGACACGAAAAAGAGTTTTTTTATTGGCTGAAGGTTTTGTGGCAGGCCGAGCCCCTGGCTCTGCTGGGTGTGGCCCTTTCTGTTCCCGGGATGTTTTCCAAAAACAAATCTCTTCGTGTCGTCAGCGTCTTTTCGCTTTCTCAACTTTTTATTTATTCGCTGATTCCTTATAAAACGGTCTGGTGCATCCTGTCTCTGGTTTGGGGATTCTATCTTGTCTTAGCATATTCCCTGCAGTCGTTTTTCACGCGTGCCGCGCTGAAGTGGGTCGCTGTGTCTGTCGTCGCTGTTTTAGCGTTCTTCAATCTTCGCAGCATGTACCTGTCTTCGTATGCACATCCGCTGGATTTTGCGCATCCGTATATCTACGTGAATTCCACCTATGAGTTGGAAAAACTGCAGGAGTATATTCTGGAGGAAGTTCGTAAGAACCCCGAATTATTTTCGCAGCCCGTCCAGATCGGTATGAAAGAACAATGGCCTTGGCCTTGGGTTTTGCGTTCTTTTACAAAACTGGATTACAATCTGTGTTCGAAAAGCTTGTTGCCGGACGCGATGATTTATTTCTGTGATCCGATGGATTCAACAGATGTTGATGTTGTCGTAAAAGAGGCTTATTGGAAATTACAAATTGTTTTCCGTCAGGCGCGTGAGCCCTCCATTGTGTATTTGAAGAAATCTGTTTTCCCGAACCTTCCTTTTGAAAACGCGGAAGTCGTCGGAGGTGAGGAGTGAAAATGAAAACGACAGTCTTTATGACCACCTTGCTCTGCAGTGCCACCGTTTTTGCTCAGGTGCAGAAGGTGGACGTCTTAAAGGATCTGAGTGCCAAAAAAAGTGTCGATCTTTATCAGGCCACTTCGCATAAGAAAACGAAACTATCGCCACTATCGCAGTTGAAGGACTACGAGATACATTTGAAATGGGCCGAGTGCGTGAACCTGGCTCCGTCGGTTTTTTCTACGCAAAAAGATTTGCGCGGGTGGGTGGCACAAACCTGGTTGCATTGTTTGAATCAGGCGCAAAAAAAGAAAACCAATTTTACGGCGGTGGAAAAGGCTTTGACGACGATTTATAGTCATAAAGATCTTTTTCAGGACGGCCCATGGTCAGACACTGTGACGGAAAACTGGGTGGCTTTACGACTGGCTTATCTGGAAGATCAGGTCACTCAGAAGCATCACAAGGCGGGTCCTCTTTTAGAAGATCTTCTGGGCAGCGGTTTGAAACTGAGCAAAGAGCAGAAATCCACGATTTTCCAATTGCTCGGAGATCTGGCGCTATTGAAAGTGAACTATGGCGAAGCGCAGTTTTTGTACGAAGAGGCGCAAGATCAGAAAGATTCAAAATATCTTCAGGATAAATTGGATTTCTTGCTTAAGGCGAAAGGCGTGACGGCCCCAAAACTGGCTCCGGAAGCTGCGGTTGAGGTGATGACGGAAGAGATGAAGATTGAAGAGCGTCTGCGCCAATCACTCAAGCAGGACGATTCTATTTCGGCGCTCAAAGATGTGATCACGATTTTAAATCAATATCCCGGCAGTCGTTCCGCAAAGCGCCTGCGCGACAAGCCGTTAGAAATTTACAACGCACTTTCCGAAAAGCTGGCCAAGATCAAAGCGCTTGACGAAATGGAACAGGCCGACGGAAGTCGGTTGATAGAATGGGCGCAAAATCTGCATCGACGCGGTGACTACAGTGGTTCCATGTCTTTGGCGCAGACCGTATTGCAGAAAAATCCCGGCGGATTGCAATCGACCAGTGCTCTTTGGATTGTCGGTCGTTCGGCGCATTTTTTGGGGCAATACGACCGGGCTTTGGAAAGTTTCGCGGCACTGATGGCTTATCATAATGGGTCCGACGAGGCGGCCGAAGCGATGCTGCGTTCGGCGCTGATTCATTTTCGCCGCAAGGATTATTCTTCGGCCAGTGCGGTGCTGGAAAAATTGCTTCTGCAAAACCGGGATCGCTATGATCTGAATGCGCGGTATTGGTTTGTGCGCAGTCTGCAGCAGACAAATCCTGAAAAAGCGCAACAGGTGGCGGCTGAACTCATCGAAAAATATCCTTTTTCGTACTATGGACTGCGCTTAAAAGCAGAATCACAAAACGGCAAACTGACGTGGCCAGACCTGAAGGACAAAGCGCCCAAGTTACAAAGCGAATTGTTTTTAGCGGGCCCACAGAAAAAGATGTGGAAGCGATTTAAGTCTTTGTCCGATGCGGGGTGGGTCAGTGAAGCACAATCGGAATTGGCGGCACTGCCTTTCATGAAGGACCCGACATTGAAGGTCGCGTTGGCGGAAAAGTTGGCGGACCGTCAACAGTATATGATGGCGATTCGTCTTGTCGGATCAGCGATGGAAGCGGACCCTCGCTTGCGTCGGGAGCAGTTTGTTAAATTGGGGTATCCTGAAGTTTACACGTCGCTTTATCAGGCGGAAGCGGAACGCTATGGCATCCATATCAACTTTCTGCGCAGCTTAACTCGTCAGGAAAGTGCATTTAATTTGCAGGCGGTGTCCACATCCAACGCATTGGGATTGATGCAGATGATTCCGCCGACAGCCCAGGAAGTTTCTAAAAAACTCGGGATGAAAGTCGAGCTTCCCGAGGATATGTTCCGCCCCGAAGTAAATATTCCGATGGGATCTTTTTATATTTCCCAGATGTTGGACCAGTTTGAGAATAATGTGCCATTCGCTTTGGCGGCCTATAACGCAGGACCCTACCGAATGCGGACGTGGATGGAAGGTCGGGTGGAGATTTCCGAGCTGCTGTCCCAAAAATCAAGCAATGTGCGCGACGAAATATGGTTTGATGAGTTGCCGTGGAATGAGACGAGCTTCTACGTGAAAGCCATTCTGCGTAATATTTTGCTCTATGGTCTCGTCGAGGAGGGCAGTTTCACTCTGAAACCCGTCCTATGGCAGGATGTGCAGAATAAAAAGGCAAAATAAGGGAGATACTTTATTGAAAAAAGGCTCTGAGTTTTGTAGCCTGAAATCTGTGTGTCAGATAGGAGAGGACTCATGAGGAGACTTTTAACATTGAGTTTGGTTCTGGCCTTTATGGCGGGATGTGCGCATAAAGGCAGCACTGGAGCAAACGGTGCCGCGGGAACCCGGTCTGGTGATGGAGAAATGAAAGATATCGGTTCATTCCGTCTTTCAGATCCTGAAGGTCCCAAAGTGGTCGACCAAGAATTGGAATCCATTCCCACAGAAGTGAATCCTTTGGTTGAAAAATGGATTGCCTACTTTCAAGGACGCGGACGTCCTCATATGGAAAGATACCTAGCACGTTCGACACGTTATGAAAAACTGATGAAAAAAGTTTTGCGTGATAACGGACTTCCTGAAGATCTTTTTTACATCGCTCTTATTGAATCCGGATTTAGTTCAAAAGCGACATCGCATGCTTCCGCTGTTGGTTACTGGCAGTTTATTCGTGGAACGGGTAAACGCTACGGTCTGGATATCAATGCGTTTGTGGATGAAAGACGTGACCCTGTTTTCGCAACTCAGGCAGCGGCGGAATACTTCAAGGGTCTTTACAGTGTCTTCGGCTCTTGGTATTTGGCGATGGCTTCTTATAACGTCGGCGAAAACCGCGTGAAGCGCGAAGTGATGAATCATTACACGCGTGACTTCTGGGAGTTGGCTCGCAAAAGAAGACTTCCTGCCGAGACAATCAACTACGTACCAAAATTTATCGCTGCGAAGTTGATTGCCAAAGAACCGGATAAGTACGGCTTTGGTGAAATCGACTATCTTCCGCCAATCGAATTTGACCACATCACTTTAGATAAACCCGTCAACCTTCGTGCAATGGCAGACAAGTTGAACCTGAACTACGAAGACTTCAAAGCCTTGAACCCGAAGTATAAAGGGGAAGTGGCTCCGGTGAAGGGATCTGAACTGGTTCTGCGTATTCCTCCAGGGACATCTGAGCAGGCTTTGATCGCCGCGAATGAAAGTGTTGTGCAAAACGTGCAATTCGTGGCTGATTCGGGCGACACTCAAGTCTATCGCATTCGTCAGGGCGATACCTTAAGCACGGTGGCGCGTCGTTACCGCACAACGGTGGCTTATCTTCGTGACTTGAATGATCTTCCTCGTCGCAAACCGTTGCGCGTAGGTATGAGAATCCAAGTTCCCGATCGCACGCCTTTAAGAAGTCGTTCGGCGTCGCAAGTGGCGAAACAGTCAAAAACAGAAACTCGCAGTGTCAGCGTAAGTACTGATGGACGTTATTACATCGTTCAGTCCGGTGATTCTTTGTTCACGATTGCGCGCAAATATTCTACCAGCGTGTCTGAACTTCAGCGTTTAAATCAGATCAAACGCGGTCGGACTTTGAAGGTTGGAATGAAGATCCGAGTGCCAACTCCAGACAGTTCTTCCGCACGTGAAGCAACAAAGTCGGTGGCTAAAGCCAAGGCCAAAGTGCATGTCGTTAAACGCGGCGAAAATCTTCTTGGTATCGCGGAACGCTACAACGTTTCGATGTCTGATATCAAAGAAAAGAATAAAATCCGCAACCCCTCTTCTTTAATGGTGGGCGCGCGAATTCTTATTCCGGTGGCCGAAGCCAATCAATAAAGATTTTAAAATTCATTTGAATGAAAAAGGCGATCGCAAGATCGCCTTTTTTATTTGCGATATTCGAAGTTCAAATGCGTGATCGCCTCTTTGATTTTTCGAATGGCAATATTTCTATCTGGTGTCGCCGTCCCCTGAATGATCGACTGATGCCGTCCCTGATAAAGATAATACAAGTAATCTTGCAAAGTCTCTTCCCGAATGTCGTCATGTTGAGGCGCCCGATTGCGAAGTTCTTTAAGCAATTCCGCAGCAAAAGCCAAAGTCGCGATGGCCGCGTTCCTGGGGTATTTTAAAGTACCTTTCGTCAGTTTATATTTTTCTTCGACCGAGTCGGGAATGTCTTTGATCTGCGTAGGGCCTCGGCTGTTTTCGTCGGTATCAAAACCGTTGCCTTTGGCGATCGAGACAAGCACGGGAATGGACTGCTTCAGCTGATACTTAAGGCTTTGGCCATAGTTTGTCTCTGGAGAAAGAACACCATACGCAAACTCTGCCAGCATATTGTATTCATCGTCCTCTAATTTAAGGAGTTGCATGAGCGATTCTTTTTCCTTTTCCAGGGTCCTCACATAAGTGCGTTTGAACTCATCGGCTTCGTCGACGCTATAAGTGATCTGCAAACTTTGCGGATTGAAGGGAGAGTAGTTGAAAGCCTCCCGGTTGCGCAGGACCTGTGCGGCATTAAAGGTCAGAATGTGATTGCGAATGCGGAATTTGTGGTCATCTGAAGCCGGCAGAACATAGACAAAGACACCCGAGGGGATTTGCAACGAGCCCTGAAACACGCTGCGAACCTGGGCATCTTTTTGCGCTTTCAAATAGTGGGTGCCAGAGCGCTGTCCTTCATAAACGTAAATTCCCGCGCCCCCCTGATCGAGTTCATCGCCGGATTTAACTTTGATGACAGAAGAAGTAAGCACTTCACCTTGGGCGGAAAAATAGGTCGCGACCTGCTTTTTTTTATCAACAATCACATAAGGGGCGTGATGAAACTTTTCGTGGGCCGTGCGAATGACACTTTGATTGTCTGTTGCATTGATCCTGTTTCTTTCTTCAAAATAGGCCCGAAAGTTTTGTGCCTGGACGGGCGGCGCCAGGACAAGTAATAGCAGTAGGGGTAGGGTAAAGAAGGTCTTTTTCATCATAAAAGAAGCCGTGCAAATATGCGACCTTCTGAGACTGAATCTATTGAATTTCGAGCGAAAAAAATGCCACGGGGTTAGTCACTATGACAATTCCGGTCGCTTTTTCGCGATCCGTGTAAAACTGTTCTACAGCTGGGATTGGCAGACATTTTCATAAGATCAAGCAGGATGTTCGCTATGCTCTCTGGACCGTGGCACAGCTCTCGCAATGCTTTTGAGTGCATATAAATAAAAGGAGAGAACTATGAAACTCAAAGCTATTGCCGGTGCCCTGTTATCTGTGACGACAAGTTTAACATCCCTTTCTGCCCACGCGGCCAGCATGGTCCTGGCGGTGGAAAAAGTGAGCTGTGGAGCCACTGTTTCCATTGAAAAGACAGAAGAGACCTTGTTGGTTCTTCGCCTGGACATCGCGAAGAACAACGTCTGTGGCAAACAAATGATCCTGGAAATCGAATCCCAGGATATTAAAGGTGTTGTGCAAAACACGGCGGGTTCCTTGGAACTCAATCCCCACATGATCGGTGATGTTTTGCCTATTAAGATCGGTGACGAAACCATCCTGATGAGACTTTCATCTTCCGCTCAAGCGCAAATTCGTACGGCCAACACGCGCAGTGATCTTCAGGCTAGTGCGAAACGCCAGGACGAAATTCAAAAGCGAGAAAAGGCTAAGGACGTTGCCACTGGTGCGGCGGCAGCCGGAGCCCTTGTTGTCGGTGGAGCGGCGGTAGCCGCCGCAGCTGCGGAACAGTCTGAAAGGTAATTTCTTAAAATGAAAAGTGCTCTACTCACTTTCTTCATTCTTTTTTCATCCTGCCTGGCTTTTGCCGGGCGGGCTGTTTCTTTTGAAGAGACTCAACAGCTTCAAAACAGTGCCTTGATAGATCGGTTGAATCTGATTCTGGCACAACGAGTTTCTTTGTTGAAAAATTGTTCCGCTTTTGACTTCCATGCTAAAGCGGTCCCATTGACGGGATACCTGTCGCGAACTTCCTTGGAAAGTCCTGAGATTCTTTCGCAGCAGCGAAAAATTATTTATGAACTTATTGGCGGCATTAAAAACTCTCTCAGCGTGGAACAAAAATGCCGTGGGACTGCGCAGATTCAGTCCATTCGCCAACCTTTCTTTTTCTCTGAAAATACTGAAAACGTCAGAAATCCTCTCAATCGCCTTTGGTGGAAAAGCCTAGAGCCTTCTTGTTATCGCGTTCGCCTAAAAGGGGAATTGTCGAACGTGGATTCCAACGCCTGCTTTGCCGGGGACCGTCTGGTTTTGAAACAATTTGAAAAGCTTCAGAAGCCATTGACGCCAACGTCTTTAGATTATTCTTATGCTCTTTTAGCAAAACTTTCTCGAACCGTTATCGGTGGCGAATTGAAGCTGGAAGAAGCGTTCCTAGAAGAGTTCCAGCAGGACAATCCGGCTTTGCTTCTATCGGCCTTAACCGTCATGGGCAGCAGTGGCCCTTCGGGTTTAACGGGCTGGTTACAGGGGATTGAGGATCGCCTTTTGGTGCAGGATTTGAATTCGCCAAAATCCAAAGAGCAGATCTTTGCTGAGTTTTCAGATTTACAAACCGCCAAATACAACTACATGGTCTTTCGCTCGTTGGTCGACAAGAATCAGATCAAAATCACTCTGTATGGCTACAGCGTGAATGATTGGAACAGGCACAATATCATGGCGGCCTTTTTAGGTTGTTCACAAAAAGCCAGTTTCGGCGCTAAGACGGCGTCCTTGGTTTATTTGACGGGCATGGCTTACGAGGCCAAAGACTTTGTTTCTCACTTGAAAGAGGGTGTGGGCTTTCTTCGCTCACGACAGAATTTTAAAGAAGATACCAATCGCTATAAACTGGCGGGTGCATTCGGCTATTCTATCTGTAAATAATTAGAAAACGAGATCCCCAAAAACAAAAGTGCCTGCGAGGAATCGTCATTGATAACTCACAGGCTAAGGGGAATGAAACCAATCCTTGTATGTATTGATACCTTCCATATGCACACCTCTGATTCCTCAGGTGACTCACCTTTGGCAGCTGGCTGGCGTGGACGAACCGACACCCCTCTAGCTTTGCGTCCCGCCGTTTCCGACGGTTTGCCTTGAGGCAAAGGAAGGATCTAAATCCTAACGAGTATAACCCTAGGAACCTCCTTATGAGTTATTCGATAGATCCAACCAGTTCATCATTTTTTTAAGAGGCCTGAACCCGGAACCTCTGCGTAATAATCCTGGTGACGCCTCGTCACTTCGGTGGTTCATCATGATGATCGTGAATACGATTCTTCATCTGTGTCCTCCTTAGCTGGCCCTAAAGCATTCACTTACTCGAAGGTAAGTCTTCCGAGCCCTGCGGTTTCAACTCTTTTAGGATAGCTCGACCAAAGTTTTATTTTCAAGGGGGGCACTTTCGATTCTCAAAATACGTCGGAATCCCGTTTCTGTCTGAGAAACAGCAAGACTTTTTGTTTTAGGATGAAACGATTTTGGCCAGAAAAAGAAGGTGAAGAGGAAGAAGACCTCTTCACCGATGAATTTTTTTAAGGAAGAATTTCGCGAATATTGTTGGCAATGGCCATGAACTCTTGCGCCTCAGCGCCGTTGCTGTTGGCTTCAACAATAGGAATGCCGGCTTCGCAAGCCAGCCCCACGGAAGGATTGAAAGGCACAGCTCCCAATTTCTTCATTCCTTTGGCGTGAGCATAAGTGTCCATTTCTCCCTTAGGGAACAATTGGATTTTTTCACCGTTCGCAGGATTGATCATATAAGCCATGTTTTCAACCATGCCTAACAAAGGCACACCCACACGCTCGAACATGTCGACGGCTTTTTTTACATCAAGCAAGGCCACGTTCTGCGGAGTGGAAACCACAACCGCGCCACTGACTGGAACCTTTTGGGCCAATGTCAGTTGAATGTCGCCGGTGCCAGGGGGAAGATCGACAACCAGATAGTCCAGCTCGCCCCAGTTTACATCGCGAAGAAACTGATCCATGGCTTTAAAAAGCATCGGGCCGCGCCATACGACAGCCGCATTTTCATCGACTAGGAAACCGATGCTCATCAACTTAATTCCGTACCGAGTGATCGGCTCAAGTTGGTTCGTTTCGGGATTGATTTGCGGCTTTTGTCCCAAAGTTCCTAACATGCGAGGAATACTTGGACCGTAAATATCCGCGTCCAGCAGACCCACACGGCTCTTTTTGCCTAAAGCCATAGCGATATTGGTCGCGACGGTGCTTTTGCCGACGCCGCCTTTGCCTGAAGAAACGGCAATAATATGTTTCACTCCGGGAATGGGGGTCTGTTTCTCGAATGGATTTGGTGCAGCCATGAAGGTGACTCCTTGATAAATTTAAGCTCCCAACGAATAATAGAAAGTGGATGAATAGCCAAGACTTTTTGACATTGAATTTAGTGGGAGCAGGAGCTTTTGTCTTCTGGTACTTGCTCTCGCGCGGGGGATCGCGCCGTCCAACGCAGCTCAATATGGCAGCGAAGGACAGCGCGCCATCTTTAATCACTTCTGAGGAGCCGCCTCAGACTCTCGAACCCTCGCGTCGTCACCCTGACGTAGAACATAAAAAAGTAAAGTCTTTAAATGTGATGTTTAATTACAATGGCCACAGCTGGGATGCGTACGAAGTTCTGGGGGTGCCTGCGGGAGCTTCCATCAAGTTGGTCACGGAAGCCTATCAAACAGCACTTCGGCGTTGTGACCGAGAATCCATCGAGTTCATTGAAACAGCTTACAAGACTATTTTGAATAAGTAGAGATTAGTTTTCGCGGGCAAACAGGCAACTGAAGCCCCGTCCGTTCTGGCTATGTTCCCAAAGAAATTTTCCCGTTTCATCAACGATCACCGTGTCTTCCTGGGAAAGACTGACAGAGTTGTTGTTATTCATGAAGATGATCGTCTGATTTTTATGAATCATATTTTCTGATTTTGTGACTTCCGAAAGAATGCGTTTTTGCCCGCGTTCGACTTTTTCAAGCTCGGTCTGCGGACCTTTATTAGCGTGGCAAAAGTGTTGAGTCCGAGAAGATGTGGTAGACACTGCATTCAGCGTGAAGCCCTGGCATTCCGCCACCCACTCAATGCGAGTCGGGCAATCGTCGGTGCCACTGACCAAAGAATAAAGGGCTCTTGCCGTTGGCTGAAGGCTTTGCGGCGCGCGCGCGATATCCGTCGGAGAACTCAGAAGTTTTCCGACCCAGATCAGTCCCAAAATGAGAAATAATGCGGCATTGCCTAGCATGAGGCTCCTTTGCATATCGTTTTCTAAAGCAAGGCGCGTGCTTTGTGGGAAAGGGCTGAGTTGGACTTGAAGTCGGTGTTCTCAAATTGAAATGTTGAACTTAGGCCTGGGTGACAAATTTAGTTCGTGGATTTTTTCGAAGGACGGGTCCAGATAAAAACCAAAACCGCGGCGCAAATCAGTCCTGCACACCATTTGGCGTAAAGGGGGACTGCTCCAAAGAAGAGCGATAGGCTGACCAGCGGCACCATTAAAGAAGTAGCCAGAATTTTGGCGCGAGGGCGTATCACCCCATGAAACTGCCAATCTAAAATCAGAGGACCCAAGTGCGGTTGATTGATCAGCCAACGATGCCAACGCTCGGAACTGCGGGAAAAACAAAACGCCGTCAGCAAAAGAAACGGCGTGGTTGGCAAGAGCGGCAGAAACACCCCCATCATCGCCAGCGCTAAAAAGAGCCAGCCCAGAACAAAATACAATGTTCGCTTCGTCTGTCGCATCATTTTGCGGGCACCGTCGTCGGCGGTGTGAAGTCGTCATCCAACTTGTGGGTTCTTTTGCTTTCCAAAGGAGAAAGCATTAAGTACAGCGCCGGCACGACGAACAAAGTTAAAAGTGTCGAGACAATCGTTCCACCGATAATGGAAAGGCCCATGGGAATGCGGGTCTCTGAGCCAATACCAGAGCCGATCACCAGTGGCAGAGCCGCCGCCACCGTCGCCACCGACGTCATTAAGATAGGGCGCAGACGGACGGGGCAGGCCTCCAGAAGCGCCTTGGAAATGTCTTTTTCCCCACGATGACGAACTTGGTTGGTAAATTCCACTAGCAGAATCGAGTTCTTTTTGGCGATACCCATCAGAACAATCAAACCAATAAAGCTGAACAGGTTCAATGAAATATCAAACATCCATAGGGCGACCAAGGCTCCCGTCACGCTGAAAGGCAAGGCGACCAACACTGAAATCGGATGAATGAAGGAATTGAACTGTACGGCCAAAATCAGATATGCGACCAAAATGCCGACCATCATCGCGGAATACAGACTTTTGAAAGAATCCGCAAAACCGGCCGAAGCCCCTTCCAAAGCGAAAGAATATCCGGCAGGAAGAATCTCTTTGGCGATCGCACTAGCGCGATCAAGCACCTGGGCCTGGGATTGCCCGGGAGACAAGTTCCCGAAGACCGAGATCGCTCTTTGTCGGTTCACGCGCGAAATTCCTTGAATCGCTTTTTCCTCTTTAATGTCGACCAACTGCGAAAGCGGGATGAGGTTGCCAAAATTATTGCGCACATACAGACGCTTGAAATCTTCGGGCTTTTGGATCTGTTCTTCTAAGAACTTAAAGCGAATGTCGTAACGTCTTCCGTCGGCAGTGTAGCGACCTTCACGCTGTCCACCCACGCCAGCAGAAAGAATTTTTCCGACATCTTCGACGGACACGCCTCGCGCGGCCATCGCACCTCGCTGAGGCAGAAGCACCAGTTCCGGAATCCCCATGCGGAAATCCGTGTCTAGATCCACCGCGAGCTTTTCGCTTTCAAGGCGCGCCATCAGTTCGTTGGATTTTGCGAAAAGGACGCTGAGATCCGGTCCGCGCAGATTGATCGCAAGCGGATTTTGCCGACCGGTGGAAAGATTGCGGGCCGAAATGTCGCGCATGGAGATGCGCATGTTCTTAAGTTTTTTAAATTCCTGGCGCCATCTGTTCATGATTTGCAAGTGTCCCTCGGCGCGCTCAGCGCGAGGCTTTAAGGCCACGGGAAGAAAGAACTGATTGACGTTTGAGCTTCCGCCGCCGCCGCCCACGGAAATCACAAAGCCTTCGACGTTGGCGTCTTGTTTAATGATCGCTTCAACCTTAGTCGCTTCAGCACTGGTTTTTTCCAGGGCCGTTCCCGGCGGCATCTGGCCATTGATAATGATGAAATTTTGGTCCTGGGCAGGAACGAACTCCTGACGAACTTTGCTGACCAGAATCAAGGAAACGACAAAGAACACCAAAGAGCCACCCACGATGACGTATTTAAAGCGCAAAGTTCCCTTAAGCACGCGTTGATAAGCGTGAGAGAATTTTTCAAAAAGAACATCTAAAAAATGTTCCAGTTTAGAAACTTTGGGTTCGGTGCTGAGCAAGGCTGCGGCTCGCATGGGAGTGATGGTGACCGCTTCAAGCAATGATAGTGAGACAGCGGCGCTCATCGTTACGCCAAACTGAAAGAAGAATTTTCCGATAATACCATCCATGAAAATCACGGGCAGGAAAACCGCGATGACCGCGAGGGTGGCGGCAATGGCTGCCGGCAAAACTTCCTTCGAGCCATCTGAAGCCGCGCGCGCCGAGCCTTTTCCCATACGATAGTGGCGCACGATGTTTTCCAAAAGCATGATTGCATCGTCGACGACAATCGAAATTGAAAGTGTCAAAGCTAAGAGTGTGAACAGGTTCAGAGTGAATCCGGAAAAATAAAGTATAATGAAAGTTCCAACGATGGAGGTCGGGATTGAAAACAAAATATTAACAGCGGCCTGAATGCTTCCCAGAAAAAAGAAACAAACCAGAATGGTGATCAAGGCGGCAACCCACAGCTTTTCAATCGTCAAGTGCACGGTGGCATCGGTCGGAAGGGTGAAGTCGACGTTCACTCGAAAGTTGAAGCCTTCAGGAAAGCTGCCTTTGATGGATTCCAGTTTTTTACGAACTTCCTGAGCCACCGTGACTTCGTTGGTGCCGCGTTGTTTTTTTACCGAGATTGAAATGGCCTGGCGCCCATCCACGCGGGCGACACGGCGAATGTCAGAAAGACCGTCTTCGACCCGTGCGACATCGCGGATATAGATATTTCTGTCATGGATGCGCTGACCACCGCGGCGAAGAATTTGGATATTGCCGACTTCATTGACGTTGGTGGCTTCACCCAGCCAACGCACGCGCAGTTCGCGTTCTTTTTCAGTGAATTGCCCGGCAGCGCTTTCGATGTGTTGAGAGCTAATAGCTTCAATGACATCCGCGAGGGTCAGGTAAAGAGCTTCCAGTTTTTTCGGGTCCACCCAGATGCGCAGATTTCTTTGACTGAAGCCCTGGATGCTGACCTCCCCAACGCCCGGTAAAAAGCGGATCTGATCCAGCAGGTAGTTTTCAGTCCAGTTGATCATCTCGCGTAGATCGGATTCGCCATAGATAGAGAGAATAATGATGGGATCTTCTTCAGGATTTTGTTTCCGGACGGTGGCCGGGTCCACGCCCGGAGGCCAGCGCATTCGGCTGAGGGCGGTTTGTACTTCCTGTAGAACCACATCGACGTTGCGATTGATGTCGAACTCCAGAGTCACTGAGCCAGAGCCTTGGCGGGCGGAGGAGCGCATTTCCTTGATGCCTTCAATAGCCAAAAGTCTTTCTTCGATGGGATCAATCAACTCGGCCTCAACAATTTCAGGAGCGGCACCTTCGTAATCGACAGAAACACTGATGACCGGAAAGTCGACGTCTGGCAATTGGCTGATCCCCATTCGGTTCATACAGATGGCGCCAAAAACAATAAGAGCAAACATCAGAACCCAGGCAAAGACGGGGCGGCGAATTGAGAGGTCTATCAAATTCATGGTGGTCCTTTCGCGCACGAATATTTTTACCTATAAAAACCGAGTGTCAATAGGCGGGCATCGGGCCGATGGAATTTAGACGGCGTAGGTGGCAAGTAGGTTCGAATTATTTTTTAAGGAAGTTTCATTTCGCTATTGAGCTTTGGCAGAGACGGGCTCTTTATAATCCGGCATAAGTTTCCCACGATGACACATGTAGCAGGTGGCCGCGGGGCCTTTTTTTCCGTCGAAGCCGTTTTCTTTCAACATTTGAGTCAGCTTCATATGTTCTTTGCTGACTTTGAAAGATTTTTTGGAATCATTGCGGAAATTTTGAACATTGTGGCACTCAGTGCAGGTCACGCCCAGTTCGCGGGATATGACAATCATCTCTTCGCGGATCTTTTCCTCTTTTGTAACAAACTTTGTGACAGATTCAGAGTGCGCCTTAGGTAAAAGGAGCAAAAGACCTAGTAGTAAAAGGGCATGATTTTTTCGGATGCACTGCATGAGATTAGCTTCGCTGACCTCAGGTCCTTTAGGCAAGCAGACCCTGTTTCCTTGACTGCTTCTGGACCAAATGTAAGAGTACATAACTGGTATTTCTTACCTTTTTTGGAGCCCAGCATGAAAATTAAGCACTGTGAAGACCTCAATACTGTTGTAAGTCTTAGCAAACGTCGTGGTTTTGTTTTTCAATCGAGTGAAATCTATGGGGGTCTAGCTAGTTGCTGGGATTATGGCCCTTTGGGTTCTTTGATGAAGTTGAATGTGAAGCGTGCGTGGTGGAATGCCATGACTCGTCGATCTGATATCGTGGGGCTTGATGCGGCTATTCTGATGCATCCCACGGTGTGGAAAGCCTCTGGTCACGTGGACGGATTCAGCGATCCTTTGGTGGATTGTAAAGAGTGTAAAACGCGCTTCCGGGCTGACAACACCGAATCTTATCTTAAAGACAAAAAGTGCCCGAACTGTGGTAGCAAGAATCTTTCTGAGGAAAGAAATTTCAACTTGATGTTCAAAACTCACATGGGTCCGCTGGAAGACTCTGCCAGTGTGATTTACTTGCGTCCGGAAACGGCGCAAGGGCACTTCGTGAATTTCCAAAACTGTCAGCAGTCCTCGCGTTACAAGATTCCTTTTGGTATTGCGGCTATTGGTAAATCTTTCCGTAACGAAATCACGCCCGGAAACTTTATTTTCCGTACGCGTGAATTTGAACAGATGGAAATGCAATATTTCGTGAAACCAGGAACGGATGAAAAATACTTTACCGAGTGGAAAGAGACCCGTTGGAACTTCTACATTAAATATGGCATTCGTCCCGAGAATTTAAAATTCAAAGATCACGATAAGCTGGCGCACTATGCGCGCGCGGCGGTGGATGTTGAATATAAATTCCCTATGGGTTTTTCAGAGCTTGAAGGTATCCACAATCGTTCCGATTTCGACTTGTCCCAACATTCGAAGTTTTCCGGTAAAAATCTGGAGTACTTCGACGAGGCGAACAAAGAAAAGTACATTCCTTATGTGATCGAAACAGCCGTGGGTTGTGACCGCCTATTCCTGGCCTTTCTTTGTGATGCTTATCGCGAAGAAATCACGACGGATGAAGCGGGTAAAGAAGATGTGCGCGTGGTTTTGGGTCTGCATCCTGATATCGCGCCATTTAAGGTTGCGGTGTTGCCACTGTCTAAAAAAGAAGAACTGACTTCGATTGCAGAAAAACTGCGCAATCAGTTGGCGGAAGACTTTGACGTGACTTACGACGAAACAGCGTCGATCGGAAAACGCTATCGTCGCCAAGACGAAGTGGGAACTCCTTATTGTGTGACAGTCGATTTTGATACGATCAATGATCAGGCTGTGACCGTTCGTCATCGCGATAAGATGACTCAAGAGCGAGTGCCAATGAGTCAGTTGAACGCCTACGTGGCCGCAAAATTGAAAACATTTAATCAGTAGTCCTTAGTGCAAGGTGCCGCCAGGTTGTTGCGGCGCCTTGTGATCTCAAAGTCGCTTGGGTGGCTTCTTTCACAGAAGCTGACACGACAGCTTTAAATCCCTTCGTCGTTCCGCGAACATTACAGATTAAACTGCCCGGCGTTTTACAGAATTATGACAAGTAAAAGTTAAGTTTTTGTAGTTAATAGGCCGTGTCAATGTGCATTTCGCTTTGCAAACCCCTAGACCATGGTCTGTAATCTTTGGCGAATACGTGAGTAAGTCGTTCTTACCACAAACATATTGGAGGGGAAATATGGAATTCCTAACGAAAGTTGCCCAAGCATTTGAACACGGTGGATTCTGGATGTGGCCGATCTTGCTCATCCAAGTAGCATCAATCGCTATTATCATTGAAAGAACTTACGCGCTTTTCGTGCGTCGCAAGTTGAATCAAACAGCATTTGCAATGGGCTTTGAAGAGTCTATTCGCCGCGGAGAAATGGATGCTGTGATCTCTAAAGCGCAAGCAGGTGCGACTGAAAATCCTGTCGCTCGTGCTATCGCTGCGGGTGCATTGGCTGCACGCAACTTGGGTGGCAAAGAAGAAATCCAAGGTAAAATGGACGAAGTTCTTCTTGAAGAAAACGGTCATCTTGATTACCGCACAGGTTTTTTGACGATGCTTGGTAACGTCGCAACTTTGACAGGTCTTCTTGGTACTATCACAGGTATGATCAAGTCATTCGCCGCAGTGGCATTCGCAAACCCAGCGGAAAAAGCATCTTTGCTTTCTGCCGGTATCTCTGAAGCGATGAATGCGACGGCTTACGGTTTGATCGCCGCGATCCCAGCTCTAGTTGCTTACGCAATTTTGCAGAACAGAGCGAATCGTTTGGCTGAAGATTTGAATCAAGGTGGTTTGAAAGTTTACAACTGGTTGAGCTACTCTTACGACCCAATGACATCTTACCAAATCAAAACCAACAAGTCTGAGCGCCACACTGAAGTGAATGCGTAAGCTTAAGAGGGTTTATGAAACACTCTAAAAAGCATTTGGATTTTGAAGTTAACCTTATTCCGTTCATTGACTTGTTGTCAGTGTCGATCTGTTTCCTGTTGATCACCGCTGTGTGGTTGAACGTGGGATCGATGGACGTGAAACAGGCCGTCGGTGGTCAGGCGCAAGAAGACACGAAGAAAAGTCCTCTTGTGTGGATTCGCATGACGCCTGCCGGAGACTTGGACCTTGAAGTGCAACAAAGCTCTTTGGTTCCAGCGGGTCTTCGTAAGTTTCGCGTGGCGCAAGTTGATAAAAAGGTGAATTACGAAGGTTTGGAAAAAGCTCTGACAAACTTAAAAGCTGTCGAGCCTTCTCTGAATACGGGTTTGATTCAGCCGACGGCAGCGACTTCCTACGAAGAAATTATCGACGTTATGGATCAGCTGAAGAAGAGCGGAATGAACGATTTAGGCGTTTCTCCTTTATAATGGGGGTTTTGTGATTTCTGATGGCATTTTAAAGACATCAGTCTTAACGGGGACTTTAGAGGGACACTCTATTATCAATCCTCGTGGAGCTAAAGGAAAACGCAACATCGCGGCTGATCTTCTTTTGACGGCCTTGATCGATGCGTTCTCTATCCTAGTGATCTTCCTTCTTATGAATTTCTCCAGCACTGGTGAAATCCTGATGATTGGCAAAAACCAGGAGCTTCCGAAGGCCCATCTTGGCGCTGTTTTGGAAAGAAATCCGGTAATCAAAATCGACGAAGGCAAGATTTACGTTGAAGATAAATTAGTCACCGCAGATACGATCACTGCGGAACTTTTGGAACTTCGTAAGAAGTACCAGGAGCTTCACCCGAATGAAGCCTTCCCGGGGGTGGCAACGATTCAAGCTGACCGCCGAGTGAAGTATGAGTTCCTGAACCAGGTCATACTGGGGATGAACCAAGCGGGATACAGCGATATTAAATTTGCAGTTGTGCTGAAGTAGTTTTAGGGACGGAGGGGGTCTCGATGATGAAAAAAGGACTTTTAATTTTCTCTTTGTCAGTGGGTGTGGCAGCGTCAGCGCAAACATCTGCGACTCAATCAGGGTCGACTCAAGACCTCCTAATTCAAAAACTAACTCAAGTGCAATTGGGCTTGGCTCCGGCAGATCCTGCCAGAGCCGGAGTTCTTTTGCGTTTGGCGGATCTGCATGCCGAACGCGCTCGTCAGCTTTCGATGAAAGAATTGAATGACGGTTGCGTGGTTTGTAAAGCGGGTGAAAAAGACCGCGAAAAGGCTCTTTCGTATTACACAGAGGCTTTGACGAAGGTTTCGCCAAACTCTGTGGCGAAGGTGCATTTACAAATGGGCCATCTTTATGAGCTTCAAGGCCGCAATGAGCTAGCGGAAAAAAGCTACCAAGCGATGTTAAGTTCCTCTTCATCTCCGATCGAGATGGCCGAGGCCAATCTGTCTTTGGCAGAAATGGCTTTTAGAAAATCTGATTTTAAAAAGGCCCAAGAACTTTACGGAAAAGTTTTGGCAACGGAAGGCGCGAGCTCTCAAGGTTTGGCTGCATACCGCGAGGCCTGGTGTTCTTTCCGTATGGGGGATCTTGAAACTTCTATTGTGAAGCTTCAGGGGATTCTTAAAAATCCAAAATTGCAGTCTCGCATGGTGGCTTCTCGCGGTGTTGCGGACGTGCAGTTCTTGGAAGAGGTTTCGCGTGACTTGGCGACTTTCATGGCCGCACGTGGAATCAAAGACGGCGATGCCGAGACTTTATTTGCACTTTCTCCAGAGCAGTTCAAACTTCAGCAAGTGACAATGTTGGCTCGCGAAGGTCTGCGTTTGGGGCAAAAAGAGCCGTCTTTAAAAGTGTGGGATTTCGTTTATCAAAAACAAGCTGATCCTAAAATGCGTCTTGAGGCGCAAGTGCGCATGGCTCAGTTGAATTTCGATCTTAAAAATATTCCGGCGGCTTTCAAGGCCTACCAAATGGGCTTGAACCTTTGGGGGGCGACGGATTGCACGGCGACGTCGTGTGAAGAGTCCGCAAAAGGACTTCGTCAATTCGTGGTCGGCTGGAATCGCATAGAAAACAGCAAACCTAGTGCCGAGCTGCTAGGCGCCTATGACGAATATTTCAAAGTTTTCCCAGAAGATGAAGATATGTACGTTTGGGGTTCTCAGGCAGCGGCGACCGCAGGACAGTACGCGCAGGCGGCTTTGTGGACGGCTTCAGCGAATAAAATGATTTTGGCAAAATACTCTGCGGAGAAAGATTCGGCTCAGCAGAAAGTACAGGCTGAAAAGCTTGAGAAGAATTTGCTTTTGGGGATCGAAAACGCGGAAAAATCAAAAGACGAAAAGCTTTTGCTTGCGGCTCAAGACGATTACTTGAACAAATCGGTACTTAAACAAAAGTCTTTCGATGTTCAGTACCAAAAGGCCTATGCAATCTACCAAAAGGCTGATTACGCAGCGGCAGCGGTTCAGTTGAACGACTTGGCGATCAATGGCAAAGGTTCCAATCAGATTAAAGTGCAGGCCGCAGAATTGTCCTTGGATGCCTTGGCTCTCCTTAAAGACGATGCGCGCATTCAACAATGGTCTGCTCTTTATGCTTCGAAATTTGTCGACAAAAAAGGGGAGTTCCAACAGATCCACGAAAAGTCCGTGTTGACTCAATCCGCGAAATTGGCGGAAGCCCAACCGGATCAAGCTTTGGCAGTTCTAGCAAGCTTCAACATGGCATCGGCGACACCTGAAGACAGGAAGATTTACCTAAAAAATAAAATCTTGCTGAATGAGAAGTTGAATAAAATCACCGAAGCCCGGGTTGCGACGGAAGATCTTTTACGTGAAAAAGCCTTGACCACAGAAGAGCGCGAATTTGCTTTGGGACGCAAGGTGTGGTTTGCCGAGCTTGAGTTGGATTTTGCGACAGCTCTGGCGGCCGCAGAACAAATGCAGTTCAGTTCTTTGTCTCAGGAAGAAAAGGTTCTTAAGTTAGCTCTATATTCTGAGCTGGCGGATAAGAGCCCAGCGACTTACTACACTCAATACCTGAAGCAATCTAAAGACGACGAAAAGAAGGCTTTAATTGCAACACAGTTGATTCGTTTGTCGAAAACGCCGGCGAAAGACTTCGACACCTACAAACCTTACTTCAAAAACAATGCGGGCCTTTACGCACGCGCCGCTTTGGAAGTTTATGGTCTGACAAAAGACCGCAAGGTTTTGGAAAAGGCTTTGAAAGACAAAGGCGGCTCAAAACAAGATGCCTTTGTGATGATCGAAAAAATCTTGGTTTTGGCTGATCTTAAAGATTTGGGCAAACAGGCGGCAGCCCACAATATCGATACGAAAAACCAGAACACGATCGCGATGGGACTTAAAGCCCGCGTGAAGCTTCTGGAAAAAATCGACAGCGTGGCCAACCGTGCAATTGCAACCGGTGACTGGTCATCTCAGTTGTTGGCTTTGGATCTAGTGGCCAAGGAAAACTCACGCTTCTATAACGAGGCGTTGGCTTTGCCAATGCCTGCGGGTCTGACGCCGGAACAAGAAAACGAATATCTGACGATTCTTTCTCAGCAAGTGGCGCCGAATCAGAACACGGCGATGATGGCGGAAACAAAAGTAAAAGAATTCTGGAGCCAAAAAACCGCTTTGGATTCTTACAAAACTTTCGCCAACCAAAACTACAATTGGGCCAACTATATTGTTGAAGAAGTTGAGGCCGTAGCGGCGATTGCTCCAGAGGATCAAAAGATCGCTTGGACCGGGACCGTCACCGAGATCAAGGCCTCCGTCACAGCTCAACAAAAGCCTTCTTTGGCAGAGATGGAAAAGGCACGTACGAATTTGAAACAAAATCCATTTGCAGCAAGCGCGATCGAAGAAGCGATTGCTGTGGAAAAGAAAGCCCAACGTAAAAGCATGGTCGAGTATCTGCAGGGACGTTTGGCGACACTGGCTAAAAAAGACGGTGAAGTGAAAGGGGATAAACAATGATGAAATACGCATTGATGATGGTATTAGCTTTAACAGCGACAGTGGCTTTTGCCGCTCCAGAAGCGAAACCGGCAAAAAAAACTGACATGAACTTTGAAGACCTTTTGGTCAGCGGTCAGTATCACTTTTCCGATGAGGCCGTGACGACTGTTGAAGAAGACAAAGTACTAAATAGTTTGATTGGCGTTAGAGCAGACTTCAAAGATCGCATGAAGCAATCAGCGACTTTGGGTGAGGTGAAGGGCAAATGAATCTTAGACTCATTTTAGAAGACAATGCAGGAAATGTGACTCGTCAGATTCCGGTAACGGAAAAGAAGGCGCAGTTGATTCAGCGTTTTGATACAAAACGTCTGGAAGTTGTAACTGACACTGCGGCTTTGACGAAAGATAAAATCAAGTTCTCTAAGCTTGCGGACCTGGATTTCGATGAAATGAAGGATCGAAAATTCCCGCTGGGTAATTTCGGTTCTTTGCGCCTGGTGCAAGCAATTAAAAACGTCCCCGTTGATGGTTCCGTTCGCACGGATTCAAAGAAGGATCTGAAAGCATCCATGCTTTTCGCCTTTGCGGTGTTCCTTCTTTTGCTTTCGATCTATCAGTTTGCTCCTCGTGAAAACGCGAAAGTCACTGAAGAATTGAAGCAACAGGTCGTGAAGATCGTTCAGACTAAAGAGATGAAGCGTAAGACGGTGGAGCCAACGACCAATATGGCGGCAGATCCTACTGCGACAAAAATGCCAACGAAGCGCGCGGAACTGGTTAAACGTTCGGGTGCTCTTTCCGCTTTGGGAAGTCTGCGTTCTGGTAAACAACGCGGGGGCTTGAATCTGGGCGCCGTGAACACCACAGCCGGTATCGGTTTGGGTGGTACGGGTGGCAGTGGCGGTGTGCAAACATCACTTTATGGTAAAGGCATCACTTCGGCTCCTTTGGGAACGGGTGGAAATATTCAGGGTGGCGGTGGCTACGGAACTAAAGGCAAAGGCGGTGGCCAAGCTGGTTACGGAAGTCTTTCTTTAGTGGGTTCTGCCGGTGGAGCACCAGTTCCACTGGGTGCGGAAGCCGAAGTTGCGCAAGGTTTGGATCGTTCCGCTATCGACGAAGTCATTCGTCGTAACTTGGGCCAAGTCCGATTCTGTTACGAGCAGGCATTGCAAGGCACTCCGAACTTAAGCGGACGTGTGGCGATGGGTTTCACCATCGGCGGCAATGGTCTAGTGAAATCAGCTTCAGTTGAAAGTTCTTCGATGGCGAACAAGGGTGTCGAAGATTGTATTACAATGCGTTTGAAAACGTGGAAGTTCCCCGTGCCTCAAGGAGGCGTGGACGTGAAAGTAACTTATCCGTTTGTATTGCGCAGACAAGGGCAGGGGTAGACAATGAAATTAGTATTGGCTTTATTAACAGGCTTGATGTTTTTAACTGCCTGCGAAATGCAGCAGGATCCTTTGAAAGATGCTCCCGAAGCGGTTCGTGAAGGACGTGCTCCCGAAGCGGAAAAACCCGTTCAAGAAAAACCTTTCTCTAAGGATGCGATGTTCATTGACGCTCCGATGGTCGTCAACGGCCGCGTGGGCAGCCCGGTTGAGTTTAAAATCAACGGTCGGGTCATGGTTGAAGGTGTCACTTTCAAACTGAGCATTGATAACATGGCAGATTTCGAAGGAGCCACCTTCGATGAAGCAACGGGTGCTTTTAAATGGATTCCAAAGAAAGCGGTCGTGGCCGGTCTGCCAAGTATCGAACTTCCTTTGCGCATCACATTGGCTACGGATTCTTCACCGAAGTATCCACTCATTTCAGTGGAAAAGAAAACCATCTCGTTGATGGTGGTGAATGTTTATTCCAAGCCGATTGTGCAAACGATCACTGGCAACAGCACTTTGGTCACGGGAACGACTCACACCATGGAATACACATTGGAAGATATCGACGCTTTAAGCGAAGGTGATGTGTCTTTGGATGTTCGTGACTGTGCCATCAACAGTTACCGTGACTCTATTGCTCACCTGGTCAGTGTTCGCAATATCTCTAAATCGGCTTCGACTCCGAACAAGTATGAAGGACGTCTGGAAATCGATCTGAGAAATGCCGACAACCTTTCTGGTTCTTATTACTGCTTTGCTTTGCAGGCTATTTCCAAGCATGGCGTGAAATCTGAGTTGTATAAGCGGGACGTAACGATCCAAGCTCGCCCGAAAACAACCCGCATCACGATGGAGTCCGTTCCGGCTTTGAAGATCGGCGAGACCGCGCAAATCGCGTTCACAATCTATGATTCTTCAGCAAGCGGAGTTCTAAGAATGGTGTCAATGGACAACGTCGGCGCCATTCTTCCCGGAAGTTCTTTGACGTGTAAATCAAACTACACAGCGAAATTCCAATTGGATTGTTCAGGTGTGATCACCACGGCAGGTTTGACGGCACCAACTGCAGATGCAGTTTACGATATTAAAATGGAAGTGGAAAACACCTTGGGCTCTCAGTCCGTTAAAACAACGCACACTCTTCGTATTAATGTAAAGGCGGCGACTCCATGAAATCTTTAAGCTTTATTTTTGCTCTTTTTGTTTCTTCTATGGCTTTCGCTCAATCGGTTGAGCAAGAAGTGGATTCTTTCGGTGGCAACGAAGCTCTATATTTGAAAGCGAAAGCCTTGAATCCGGAAGTGGAAAACGAAGTCGTTCAGAATCGCTTTACGCCAAGAACCAATCGCTTTGAAGTGGCTCCCGAGTTTTCAGGTGTTTTCAATGGCGATTCATACAATCGCACAACCAACGCCGGTTTGAACGTTCACTATCACATCAATCCAAGTTGGAGTGTGGGCGTGAAGTACAACTATTCTTTCAACTCGTTGACGCCAGAAGGTAAGTCCGCAGTTGATAAAGCCAGCCAAAATGCGGCGCAAAATCCCAAAGAGCCGAGTTACCTATTCCCTCAGGTGATTTATCCAAAATCTGAGACTTTAGGTTTGGTGAACTGGTATCCAATCGTGGGCAAGTTGAGCTTCGGTAAATACGGGGTTGCGCACTTCGACACTTATTTGACAGCGGGTTATGGCCAGATGGAACTTTCTAATGGAACCAGCCCTGCGGCGACGTTGGGAATTGGTTTTGGTTTCTGGGTGAATTCAAACCTGACAACTCGCTTGGAATACCGTGCGCAACAATACAAAGCTGAATACTACAACAAAACTGAGAACATGTTGACCAACGTGGCCTCTGTACAAATGGGTTGGATGCTATGATGTTTGTTAAATCCTTAACTGTTGCCTCTTTAGTTCTGGGAGCTCAGACGGTTGCCTTCGCGGAAGACGACTTGATGAGCATCCTTGAAGGGAAGACCAGCCAAGCCGCAGCGCAATTCGTGGAAAGCGAAGAAGTTGCAAAGCTAAAAAAGGCGGTGAACCCTTCTACGGCCGAACAAAATATCTTCTTCCAGTTCCTGGTTGAAAAGAACTACGAAAAAGCATTGTTCCAATGGGCGACCGCTTTCAATGGTTCTTCATTCCAGCAAACCGAGACGGGGAAAGCTTTGGAAGCTTTCTTGAACTATAAAAACGGTTTGAAGCTGACAGGTGTGGAAGCGCTTTTGAATATCGCGCAGCCTGAAAAAATTGATAGCACGGTGATCAGTCTGTGGAAGGAAAACTTAAACGATAAAGATCCTGTCTGGGGCATGGCGCAAGTCACCTGGAATCCTTACTGGACACAAGTGTTCGGTGTCGGGGCCGAGATGGCTGTGCTTCTGCAAAAAAGCTATGTGAATGAAGACATCGCGGCTTTGACAGAACTTATCAAGAAGACACCTGTTGATTCCGTTGAAAGAAATCTTTTGCAATGGCAATTGGTTTTGAATCTCGGTATCCGCGGGGATGCAGGCAAAGCGGCTCAGGTATTAGCGCATTTGATGAAGGCGAAAAACAATCCGATCGATAAAGATCTGATGACGATCACCGCAGGTCGTTTGCTTTATCAAAATGGTTTCCTGGACGCGGCAATTCAGTACTACAAAAAGATCGGCAAAAAATCCGACTACTGGTTCCAGTCACAAGAAGAGATGGCTTGGGCCTATATGAGAAAAGGCGAGCCGCAGAATGCGATCGCGATCACCAAAACTTTGACTTACCCGCACTTTAAGGGCTGGGTGGGTATTGAGTCTTATCTTCTAAGCTCGTTCAGCAGCTTGAAGGTGTGTGATTATCCTCACGTGTTGGAAACGATGAAAGCAATCAAGCCTCAGTTCGGAGAGCACCTGGTCGCTCTGGAAAAATTGACGGTCGATCCAAATCAACCGGCCGTTGCAAATCTGATGAAGACTTTGTCTGTGGGGCCTGTCAGCTTGGAAAAATTGGGCAAAGATGCGCACTTGATTCCAGCCCATGCTTCCAAAGATGAAGTGCTGACGTTATTGGTGAAAAGACATGCTTATCTGATGAAGGAATCTGAATTGGCCGAGCAGCTTTATGCGCGCTCTTTGACATTCGGAAACTTGCAGGGGCAGTTTGAGACTTTGAAAAATCAGGTGCAAACTCGCGCGCAAATGACTCAAGGTGCGGGTCTGCAACGTGTTCAGGAGCTTGCGAAATCTGAACTTGAGGACTCGAAACAAGTGATGCAACGTCTGCGCATCGTCGAAGTAGAAATGATCCAGCAAGTGGATGCCGCTTCCAAATTCATCAAGAACGTTGGAACGACCGAGGCGAAACTGGGCTCTACAGGTTCTACGAATAAATATGCGATGAGCTTTGCAAACGATAAAGAAATCTGGTTCGACGAGCTTTCTAACTTCAAAGTGGACGTTAAGAAAGGCTGCGCGAAAGCCAGCGTGAAGGAGTAAAGACATGAAACTTCTATCTAAAGTTCTTTGTTTTGCAGCGGCCTTCGGAGCTTTGTCAGGTTGCGGAAGTGATTCTCCGGACTTGATCGGCAAGGCGATCTTCAAGAATGAAGAATTTCAGGAAAAGCCTAAAGACTTTACGGTTTTTAATCCCAAAGTGGATATCTTATTTGTGATTGATGACTCGGGAAGTATGGCGGATGCACAGAACAATTTAAGCCGCAATGCTTTCGCCTTTGCAGATGCGATTTCCAAGGTGTCTATCCTGGATTATCACATTGGTGTTGTCACGACGGATATGGATGAATGTCGTAGTCGTTGTGGCAAACTTGTCGGAAGCCCGGTTTACGTTGAAAAGACGACTCCGGACTTGGTTGCGAATCTGGCTCGTCGGATGCTTGTGGGCACAAACGGAAGTCCGACGGAAGAAATGTTCGGTCCCGTCGTGGAAGCGCTTTCCCCTTCATTGGAGCTAGGGGCGAACCTTGGATTCTATCGCCAGGACGCTTTTTTGGCGGTGATTTTTATCACGGATGCCAAGGATCAATCGCAACTGGCGCCCCAAGACTTTCTGAAAGTTTTGGCGACGAAAAAAGGCGATGCCGCACGCGTATTGGGCTATGGAGTTATCCGAACATTGGCCGAGGAAAAATCCTGCGACGGTTCGGAAGACCTGGATAATAAATTGGAAGTGTTCTTGGAGTCTGTCGTGAACGGCGATAAGGCGCAAAAAAACATCTTAAGCCTTTGCTCTCCAGACTACGGTGTGAAACTGGCAGAGTTTGCGAAAGACATTGTGAAAAGAACCGCGGGAACTGTGAAACTCAGCCGTACTCCTGATGTGAAAACTATCAAAGTTTCTTACGGGACGCAGGTGATTCCGAACAGTTTGACCGAGGGTTGGGTTTATGAGCCCTCCACGAACTCTATTCTGCTATCAGAGGGTATTGTGTGGAATGTTCAAGGACCGGGAGTTGGTTTGACGATCGACTTTGAAGCTATTGACATGGAATAGCTGCAACCACAAATGACATAACGAAATGAAAAGGGCTTCTGCGGAAGCCCTTTTTTATTTGCGAACACCGCTCCCAACGGGGGCTTGCCGATAGGTCACAGACAGTTCTATTTACGATCGCGTCACGATGAGAGGGCGCGATAAAACACCTAAGTCCTTTATTTTTAAAGTGAATTTCTAAATCTTTTCTCGGCTTTTGTGATTGAGCACGGGCTCTATAACTCAATGCGAAGACTTATTAATATATTTCATTGATATTAAGCACTTAGAAGTGTTTTATACCTCTATATAGCAAACATCATTTTACTTTTCTGGAGGGAGACTTATGCACCAGAATGTAAACACGGCTGAAAAAGCTTCTTCAACATCTACGATTCCGCAGAAGTTCGTGTACTTCTTTGCTGCCGGCGAAGCCGAAGGCAATGCGGGAATGAAAAACATCCTGGGCGGTAAAGGGGCCAATCTGGCAGAGATGACCTCTCTGGGGATTCCTGTTCCTCCGGGCTTCACAATCTCGACAGAGATCTGTGCACACTTCTATGAAGCCGGTGGCAAGCTTCCCGAGTGGGTTCGTCCCGCTGTGACAGCCGCGATGGCGAAAGTTGAAACCAAGATCGGTAAAAAATTTGGTGATGTGAACAATCCACTTCTTGTCTCTGTACGCTCTGGGGCTCGCGCTTCTATGCCAGGCATGATGGATACGATTTTGAACTTGGGTTTGAATGATCAGACCGTCGAGGGTTTGGCAAAGTCTTCAAATAACGCGCGTTTTGCGTGGGACTCTTATCGTCGCTTCATTCAAATGTACTCTGATGTTGTGATGGGTATGAACTCGTCACTTCTGGAAGTGACGCTGGAAGACCTGAAGGAAGAAAAGCACTACAAGCTGGATACAGAGCTGACAGTGGATGATTGGAAAGTTCTTGTAAAAAAATTCAAAGAGCTTGTTCATCAGATGACTGGACAGTCCTTCCCAACAGATCCTTGGGAGCAGTTGTGGGGCGCGGTTTCCGCGGTTTTCCGTTCTTGGAATACGCCTCGCGCGATCACTTACCGTGAACTGCACAGCATTCCTGCTGCATGGGGAACGGCTGTCAATGTTCAATCCATGGTGTTCGGAAACATGGGCGACGACTCTGCGACGGGTGTGGCGTTTACGCGCAATCCTTCGACAGGTGAAAAAGCTTTCTATGGTGAGTTCCTGATTAATGCTCAGGGTGAGGACGTTGTGGCAGGTATCCGTACGCCACAACCGATTACCAAAATTGCCGCGGAAGGCTCGGGCATGAAGTCTTTGGAAGAAGCTCTGCCAGAGGCTTATAAGCAGCTTGTAGATATTTATAAAAAATTGGAAGCGCACTATCGCGATATGCAGGACATCGAGTTCACAATTGAACGTGGTGTTTTGTGGATGCTGCAAACGCGTAACGGAAAACGTACCGCGGCGGCGGCTTTGAAAATTGCTTGTGACATGATCGACGAAAAGCTGATCACGCAAGATGAAGCCTTGTTGCGCCTCGATCCAGGAGCTTTGGATCAGCTTCTGCATCCTACTTTGGATCCTAAAGCGCAAAAAACTCTTCTTGCGAAAGGTTTGCCGGCGTCACCAGGTGGTGTGAACGGTCAAATCGTATTCACCTCTGAAGAAGCGGTCGAGTGGAAAGAGCAAGGTAAGAAAGTCATCCTAGTTCGCGTCGAAACGTCTCCGGAAGACATCGCGGGCATGGTGGCGGCGCAAGGGATCTTCACAACTCGCGGAGGTATGACGTCCCACGCGGCGGTTGTGGCTCGCGGTATGGGTAAGTGCTGCGTTGCTGGTTGTGGTGAAGTAGAAGTCGACTATCGCACAGAAACCATGAAAGTGAAGGGCTACGTTCTGAAGAAGGGCGATGTGATCACTTTGGATGGTTCAACCGGTGAAGTGTATTTGGGCGAAGTAAAAACGATCGAGCCTAAACTTGATGGCAACTTTGAGCGCATCATGAAGATCGCCGATCAAGTTCGTAAATTAAAAGTTCGCACCAATGCGGACACGCCGAAAGATGCACAAACCGCGCGTAACTTTGGCGCTGAAGGGATCGGTCTTTGCCGTACTGAGCATATGTTCTTCGGCGCAGATCGTATCGATGCGGTTCGCGAAATGATTATTGCTGACAATAAGTCCGATCGCGAAAAAGCCTTGGTGAAATTGTTGCCAATGCAACGTGATGACTTCTATCAATTGTTCAAGATTATGGACGGCTTGCCAGTAACGATTCGTTTGTTGGATCCACCTTTACATGAGTTCGTTCCGCACACAGATGAAGAGACGAAAGATCTGGCCAAGCGTTTGGGCACAGACTATGAGCGTCTGCGCGCGAAAGTGAAGTCCTTGCATGAGTTCAATCCGATGCTGGGTCATCGTGGCTGCCGTTTGGCAATCACTTTCCCAGAGATCTATCAAATGCAAGTGCGCGCGATCGCGGAAGCGGCTTGTATGATGATTGCCGAAGGTAAAAAGCTTGTTCCGGAAATCATGATTCCGCTGGTGGCGACGGATAAGGAATTAGACATCCTTCGCATCTTGGCGATCAATGAAATGAAAAAGGTGCAGCAAGAAAAAGGGGCGAAGTTTGATTATCTTGTAGGAACGATGATTGAGCTTCCGCGCGCGGCGATCACAGCTGACGCCATTGCTGAGCATGCGGACTTCTTCAGCTTCGGGACCAATGACTTAACTCAGACGACGTTGGGTCTTTCTCGTGATGACTCGGGTCGCTTCTTAGGTTCGTATGTGTCTTCGGGCATCTTGCCTAAAGATCCTTTTATGTCCATCGATCAAACTGGTGTTGGTTCGTTGGTGAAAATGGGTACGGAGCTAGGTCGTCGTACTAAGCCTGATCTTAAAGTCGGCGTCTGCGGTGAGCACGGTGGTGATCCTGAATCGATCGAGTTCTTCCATAAGGTCGGACTGGATTATGTGTCTTGTTCTCCTTTCCGTGTACCTATTGCCCGCTTGGCAGCAGCTCGTGCGGCACTTTTAGGTAAGAAGCTTCATTAGAGAGCTCGGCTCGATAGGGTCGGAATAGCAGTTATATCAAATAAGACAAAGCCACTTATAAGAAGTGGCTTTGTCTTTTAAAGCAATGGCCTGTGCCCGGTTACTTCACCTACGTATCTCTATTAATCTTAGATAAAATCCATGTCTCACTTCGACACACCCTTCAGGATAGTGACGCTTTCGGGAATGCCCATTGTCGGCACTGTCGATAGAACAGACAGTTTTGGCGTGTCTCACATTGATTCCACACTTAGATAACATGTCGGAATCATATGGAAAGTTTCCGTGCCAGCGTTCTTGGCAGACCCCTTGCTCTAAGGATTAGTCATCAAGGAAAAAAATATATGAAAACAACAAATATCTTTTCGAAAATTTTTAAAGCCCTGGCTCTTGTTTCTTTGTCAGTATTCCTAGTGAACTGTAGCAAGGACAACAAAAGCTCCACAGTCAATACTGGTTACGTTATGCAAAACGGTCTTTGCTATCAAAACGTGAACGGTCAGTTGATTCAACAGGCGAACACATCGCTTTGTTACAACAACGGCGGTTCTTACGTCATGCAAAACGGTCTGTGTTATCAAAATATCAATGGCCAGTTGATTCAGCAGGCGAATACTTCACTGTGCTCCACAAATACAGGTAGCTATGTGTATCAAAACGGACTTTGTTATCAATACGTGAACGGACAGATGATTCAGCAAGCGAACACTTCGCTTTGTTCAAGCTACAACACGGGCGGTTATACCAGCCAGGTTTGTAGCGGCTACATGACCGACGGCTATCAATGGACTAACTGCGGTGTGCAAATGAACTGTGCAGGTTACACATTGATGAACCAATCAGGCCAAATCATCCGCTGCCAATAAAACCTTGAATTTCCGAAAAGATATGCGGCGCACCACTCATGGTGCGCCATTGTCTATTTTGATATGCGTAAGAGCTGAGCAGATATCTTCCTCGCCAATATTGCGACGCGAAAAATACCCTCCTAACTCTGCCTAAGTTTTCAGCTTCCCTTCCTCTTTTGTAAGCCTGTTGTTGACATAGTTTCTAACTCTCGCGAGATTGAAATGGTCTTTGGTCTAGCTGGGCCAAAGGCGGTATGAGGGGAATGTTTCGTGAGAATCAAAAAAATTGAACTGATTGGTTTTAAGTCCTTTAAAGATCGCACCGTCATTCACTTTGACGCTGGTATCACTGGTATCGTGGGTCCGAATGGTTGCGGTAAATCCAATATCGTCGATGCCCTCATGTGGGTTATGGGTGAAATGTCTGCAAAGGACCTTCGTGGTTCCCAAATGACGGACGTCATCTTTGGCGGCGCAGAAGGCTATGCTCCACTAGGTATGTGTGAAGTGTCTTTGACGCTTGAAAACGACGGTGGCGCTTTCCCAGCAAAATACATCAAACACTCCGAAATCATGGTGACTCGTCGCCTTCACCGTAATGGCGAAGGGGAGTACTTCATCAATAAAGAACCAGCACGTTTGAAAGACGTGCAAGAGATCTTTATGGATACCGGTGCGGGTTCTAAAGGTTTCTCGATCATCGCTCAAGGTATGATCGGTAAGATCATCACGGCGAAACCGGAAGACCGTCGCATGCTGATTGAAGAAGCGGCCGGTATCACGAAGTTCAAAGCTCGTAAGAAAGAATCTCAACGTAAACTGCAGGCCACAGATCAAAACTTGGTTCGTTTGCAGGACATCATCGGCGAGTTGAAACGCCAGATTGATTCCTTGCAAAGACAAGCTCAGCGTGCCGAGCGTTACCGCAATATTAAAAACCAAATCGAAGATTTGGATCTTTGGTTGTCTTCGGCTCAATATATCGAGTTGAAGCGTGCCGCGGATGAAGCACAAGCCATCTTCAATGAGGCCCAAAGCATGGAAGTGGAAGGGGAAACCAACCTTTCGACTTTGCAAGGTCAGTTGGAGGTTCTAAAACTGCAAATTCTTGAAAAAGAAAAAGCGGTGGAAGAACAACAAAATGAATTCTATTTAAAACAATCTTCTGTTCAGAAAAAAGAGATGGAGATCCAAGAGCTTCGTTTCGAAATCGAGCAGGCTCGCCGTAACGAACAAATGACCGGCACGATCTTGCAAGAACAGCAAGCTCGTCAGGAACTTTTGGCTCGTGATAAAGCGCAACTTGAAGCGCAAGTGGCGGAACTTAAAGAAGAGTCCGAGTCTTTGACTGCGGCCTTCACAGAAAAAAACGACATCTATCAGAACTTCAATTCGCGCATTGCGGAAGTGGATGAAGAGTTAACGACGAAACGTCGCGAATTGTTCGCCATGGGACAGTCCGAGTCTTCTTTGGATGCCCGGGTGAATTCTTTGTCTGCGCAAATCGCGGATCTGACCGAGCGTCAAGACAACGAACAGCAAGTCGTTAACGAACTTCGCGAAAAACAAGTCGAGTTCGAAGCGCGTCGTAAGAAGGTCTTCGGTGAGCTTGAAAAAGAACGCCAAATGCAGTTGGACCTGGCTTCGGATGTCGATTCTTTTGAAGCGAATAAAAAAATCCTTACAGAATCTGTCGCCGAGAAAAGAGCTGAAGTTGAATCATTCAAGGATTCTTTGAATGAGGTGGCTTCACGTTTGTACGGTCTTGAGAATCTGCAAAACAACTTCGAAGGTTTCCAAGAGGGTGTGAAGCAGGTCATGCTATGGCAGAAGACCCGCACGCAAGAGTTGATGGCCGATGGTTCGGTGGTGACTCACTTCCAACCGGTTTCAGAGGTTGTTGAAGTTCCGGCAGAATACGAAGTGGCGATGGAAGCGGCTTTGGGCTCACGCCTGCAAATGCTTCTTTCTTCAGATGCGAATATCGCGGTCGATGCGGTCACTCATCTGAAAGAACAAAAATCAGGTCGTTCCAGCTTCCTTTCAGCTAACGACAAAGGTTTGACGTTCCAACGTTCCGAAGCCCCTGTGGGCGAGGACGGTGTTCAGGCGATTCTTAAAGATGTGGTTCAGGCGGCTGATAAGTTTAAAAACACAGTCACTTATATGCTGGATGGAGTGGCGATCGTTGACTCTATCCGTACGGCTTTGAACTTGCGGGCGAAATACGAAGGCTGGACATTCGTGACTCTTGACGGTGACACGTTGACTGCCGACGGAGTTTTGACGGGTGGTTCTTCTGAATCTGCGGATTCAGGGGTTTTGAAGCGTCGTCGTGAAATCAAAGAATTGTCCGAGAAAAAAGACGAATTTGCCGGAAAATTGCAATTGGCACAAATGTCTTTGAAAAAGACGGAAGAGCAATTGGCAAATGTTCTCAATGACTTCGAAGGCGCGCAAAAACGCAAGATCGATCAAGAGATCAAAGTAACGGAACTAAGAAAAGATCTTGAGCGTGCTGAAAACGAATTGGTGAACGCGCAAACGGCGGTAGAACGCCAAGAGCGCGAGTTGAAAAAAATCACTGAGCAAGTGGAACTTCAGGAACAAAAACTTGAAGAGTTGAACGAAGCTTTAGTGGCCGCTCGTGAAAAGAAAGTTCTTCTTGAAGGTGAAGTCGAGTCTTTGAATACCGAGTTGAATTCGACTCGTACGGGCTTCGATGGCTTGCAAGCGGAAGTGACGGATCTTCAGGTGAAATCGGCTTCTAAAACGCAGGAATACACCGGCGTTCTTAGACAGCTTGAAATGGTTTCAAAATCATTGAGCGACTTGGACACCCAACTAGCTCGTATGAGTGAAGAGGCCGAAGGTTACAACTCTCAGATGACTGAGAGCCAAGTGACTTTGGAAGAAAAGAAAATCGAATTTGAACGTCTTTTGACAGAAGTAGAGACTTTGAAACTTCAAGTGGCTCGAACCAAAGACGAATACGAAGTGATGTCTGAATCCGCGCGTACGATTGAAGAAGAAGCGATGTCTTCGCAACGTGCTCGCAATGAACGACAGCACAAAATGAACGACTCTCAATTGAAGCTTGAGCAGGCGAAGATGAAAGAGCAGTACCTCATCGATTCTATTCGTGAGCGTTATATGCTGAATCTTCCAGACGTTGTTGAAAAATACGCAGATCGTGAAGGTGACTTCTCGACGGCGGATTCAGAACTTAAAGAACTTCGTGAAAAACTGGCTAAGATCGGGGAAGTGAATCTTTCCGCGATCGAAGAGTACGAAGAAACGGCGCAACGTTATGAGTTCTTGACGAAACAACACGCCGACCTGACGGAAGCCAAAGAACAGCTTCGTAAGGTGATCGATCGTATCAACAGAATTTGTTCTAAACGTTTCAAAGAGACTTTCGATCTTGTGAACGACAGATTCACGCGCGTATTCCCAGTGCTTTTCGGCGGTGGGGAAGCGAAGTTGGAGTTGATCGAAAACGAAGAAAAAGGCGAAATGGGTATCGAGATCATCGCTCGTCCTCCGGGCAAAAAGATGCAAAACGTGTCTTTGATGTCAGGTGGAGAAAAAGCGTTAACAGCGGTGGCGCTGGTCTTCTCGATCTTCCTGGTAAAACCTTCTCCATACTGTTTGCTGGATGAGGTTGACGCTCCACTTGATGATGCGAACGTCTTCCGTTTCAACGACTTGGTTCGTGAGATGGCAAAACGCTCTCAGATCATCGTAGTAACGCATAATAAACACACGATGGAAGTGGCTAAGAAACTTTACGGTGTGACGATGCAAGAGCGCGGTGTTTCGACGATGGTTTCAGTTTCTCTTCAAGACATCACATAGAAGATGGAATCTTTGAGCAAAAGATAAGCTTTAAAAACCCCAGAGGAAACTTTGGGGTTTTCTTTTTTTGGAGGCATTTTGTTTCGTCAGTATTTTATTCGAGTGTTGATCCTTCTAGTTGTGATGGCGGGCCTTTGGTATTTTAAGAAAAATGAAGGCTTCCCTCTCACCACCAAGCCCTCGGCGACAGAAGAGCAGACTGATAGTCAGCAAGGGAAGGCTCCAGAAGCGACTTCTTCCCCGGGAGAGAACTTTGCCCATCCACAGGATGTGCAAACGGCTTCCGCGGTCAGCGATGAGTTTCTTCGCTGGCTGAGTGCCGGCGCCCAGGACATCGAAAAATCCTCAGTCTCTCCCGATCAACTTGAGGCCAGCCTTCGTCTTAAATCTTCGCAACTCAACCTTGAGGAGTCTCTTTTTCTGGCAACGACAGTCTTGCGTCAGGAGGGTCCCGCTAGGGAAAGTATTTTTGCGGCGTACGTCCTGGGCTTGAGTGTGCCCCACAATTACCAAGCTCTCGAAAAAGTTCTTGAGGCTCCTTTAAGTCATCAGGAAAAACCCCGTATTCATTCGCCAGAAGAAACCTTGAGTATGCAGGAAAAGTCGCTGCGTCGGATGGTTATCGAAGACCTGGTAAAGAGTTATCAACGGGGGGAGGTCACTCAGGAACAGATCGCGGCTTCTTTTGAAAAGATTTCCGACGCGCAGTTGAAAAAGTATGCCCTAAAACGTTTAAAAGAAGTAGCTCGGTAAGTGACGACACATGTTCGATAAAGAATATATGTTTTTTGTAATAGGCCGCATTATTTGGATGTTTTTTAGTGCTATTGTTTGCGAGGAGACTACACTCTGCGCGAAGTTCATCAAATGGAGGGGATTTTATGAACAAATTCATGATAGCGTTGATCTTCACGCTTTTCGGTTCCGTTAGTTTTGCTGCGGATTGTATTTCTAAAAGTGAAATGCAAACGATTGCTTCACACTTTTCTCAGTTCAGACAACTTGCGAATAAGGATTATTGCTTCGACGGTTCGCAGACGGCGAATCTTCTGCAAACTATCATGTTCATGCGTAAGACAGGTTTTGAGCCTAATATGCAGAAGAGCAAGGATGAGTTGTTCTCGGGCCGTTTTGCTTCTAGCTGGTATGACTACTTCATTGGTCGTATCGATGATATCAACGTTCAAGCAAGCTGCCCTAAAGGTGTCGGAGCTTATGTTTACGGTTTCGGCAACACCATGTACGTGTGTCCGATGATGTTGACAGAAAGTTTTTCGGCTTTGGATCGCGCCAGCGTTTTCATGCATGAAGCTCGACATATCGATGGCTATCCTCACACAACTTGTTCTAAAGGTGCCCGTAAAGGCTTAAGCGGTGCATGTGATACAAGAATTTCTGATGGTGGATCTTATGCCGTGACGGTTGAAACTTATGCTCAGCTAGCGAAGTATGCGACTGACATTCATCCCGCTTTAAAGGCTTATGCGATTGCATCTGCCGTGACTTATGCGGACGAGGCTTTCGAAGTTCCGGTGAAAATCGATCGCCAAGAAAAACTTTTGTTGATGGCTGAATCAACACAGCTTTACACGCTGGAACCTTCTGCGAACAACAAGATCACCGCGCAAGGGAACGCGCCATTTGTGGGTAAGATTGTTCCCCGCGCTCAGCACATGATTTTGATTCCTACGGATCGCACACAGACAGCTCGTTATCTATTCGCGAATAATGAAGGCGAAATCGTTCAGTCCGCGGGTGACGCCATTGTTGAATACAACGGTCAAACACCAGGGCAACGTGCTCAGCTTGCCGACTTGCACTTGGGGGCGCAATGGTCTGCAAAGGTTTACTCTCAGTCGATTCAGTTTGCTTGTGATCCTCGTTCTGCTGCCACCAAAGATATGAAGATTCCGCAAGGAGAGGCTGTGAGCATTCTTTATGTGAATGGCTATTCGCGCTCGATTCTTTCAGTTCATCTTTTGACATCCAATGGGAAGATTTATGAAATTGGTTGCACCAGCGGTGCACCTTTTATCACATTGGCGATGTCGCCAATGGCGACGGGTATTGTCAGAGCTTACAAGATCAACGGACAGTTGATTGGTTTAACGGAGGCGGGCTCTTTGGTGTCTATCAACGGCACGCAAACGACGCCTCTGCATACGGGTCTAGAGGGACAGATCTACGAGATGGCTCCTCGACAATCTTTCAGCTTTATGGATGCACAATAATAAATCTCAAAAACCCCGAGAGAAATCTCGGGGTTTTTTCTTTGTCCTGTTTGAATTGTGTAAAGGATCTATTGAATCTGGGGAAGTCCGGCGGAATTAAACTTCTGAATACGCTGGCGGTGGGAATCAACAATATAAAGATCCCCATTGGTGGGATCGACCGTAATATTTCTGGGATATATAAATTGTCCCACCTGATAGCCGTAGTTTCCGAATTTAGATTTAAATGCACCGGTACTATCTAGAACCTGAACCCGAGGCTGGTTATCAAGAGCTATGATGTCTCCGTTCGGAGCGATCGTCACATCCATTAAATTAAAGAATTGCCCGTCGTCTAAGCCTTTGCTGCCGATGGTTCCCAAATAAACATTGGCCGAAGAAAATTTGTGAATAATACTTTTTACTTCCTCAGCGACATAGATATTTCCACTTGTATCAATAGCTATTCCCGAGACGGTTTCGAGGGTGCCAGCTCCATAGGTATCCAGAATGTTTCCGCTGGTATCAAATTTGATGGCGTCCACGGTCGACGATCGTGTGGCGTAAAGTATGTCAGAGGGGCTTATAATCATGTCAGCAATTTGACCAATAGGAAATTGGGACACATAACTGCCACTAGGATCGAATTTTTGCACGCGAAGATTTAAAGAGTCAGCCACGTAAATAGATCCATCCGAGGCGACGACAACGGCCGTAGGTTGCAGGAGCTGTCCGTTGGCGCTTCCGCAACTTCCAAAAGACAGAAGCCAGGTTCCTGCAGAGGAAAACTTCTGAACACGGCAGCTGCCATTGTCGACGACCCAAAGATTTCCCGAGGAATCACGATGGATATTGCGAGGGTAGTAGAAGCTGCCATTGTCTGTCGCCGTACTGCCAAGAGAAAACTGGAAGTTCAAACTGGCGTTAAATTTTGAAACCAGGCTTCGCGCACTTTCAACTGCGTAGATACTGCCATCGGGAGCTATCGACATCCCCCCGGCATACTCGACACTAAAAGTCCCCGAGCTTAGAGTTGAAGAGGATTGAAATACACCAGCACTGTTAAACTGCTGCAGGCGACTTCTGTCCATGACATAGATCGTGCCGGAAGCATCAACATGCAAACCTGCTAAACCATCGAATAAACCATTTGTGGTGCCGGGGCCACCGTACGTGGCGAGCCATGAGCCCGTCGGGTTAAACTTCTGAATTCGCGAATTCCCATAGTCTAAGACATAGATATTTCCCGCGCTGTCCAGGGTGATGTTTTTCGGCGTGGTGAATTGGCCATTGCCGTTACCAGCGCTGCCAAAACTGAAGAGCCAAGTTCCAGTGGCGTCAAATTTCTGTACTCTTTGGGCGTTATCCGAAATGTAGGTGTTGCCGGCGCTGTCGATGTAAACAAACCAAGGATTTTGGAAGTGTCCATCGGTTGCAGAGTTGATCACACCGTCGGAAGGAATCTGACGCAGCCATTGACCACTTGATGAAAACACCTGAACGCGATGATTTCCCTGATCGGCGACATAGAGATTGCCAGCAGCATCAACAGCCGCTGCGATGGGATAGCGGAAGTATCCTGCTGAAGAAGAGGCGGTGTGAGTTCCCAAAGCCATAAGCCAGTTCCCGTTGCTGTCGTATTTATGAACTTTATTTAGAGCGCTATCGGTGACCCAAAACCCGTCGTTCGTCGCGGCAACAGAGGTGGCTTCACCGAAATTATTTTTCGATGATAAGGGAAATACAGAGTCGAAGAACTTGTTGCTGGTGGCGCTAGTGAAGGCGCTGCCACGCGAGACAAAGGCAAAGTAGCTACGACCTTCGCGCAGAAGATGACCCGTATCAAAAGTCGAAGGCAGGGTGCCATTCTGCCACACGCATGCCGAGACGTAATTGATTCCCTCAAGAAGGCACCATTTATCATAGTCCGTGCCTGCTGCGGTCACATTCACCGTGGTTGAAACATACGGTCCGGAAACATTAAACTGAGTGATTGCCGGAAGAGGTGTGATATTGGCTGTGACATTGACGGAGTTTCCTTCCGCATCGGTCACATTTAAGATTGCAGTTCCCAGGGCGTTTGGCGCCGTGTAATTCAAGGCACTGACTGAGCCTCCACCACTGACGACGGTGGCGGTGTAGGGCGGGATGCCGCCCGAAGGAATAAAAGTGATGTCGGAGTTTATGGCGACATTGAATGACGACGCGGTCAGAGGATTATAAGCCGTAACCATGGAAAGGGCAGAGGCTCCACTTGAGTCTGTGACACGAATACGTTTAATTCCGATCGAGGTTGTAGAAAAAGCTCCTGTCGTACTGTCCAGGGTCCCGGCGCCCATGACCAAAGAATAAGTATAAGGAGGAATGCCATCCACACCAGTGAAAGTGATGGGCGTGTTTATATAGAACTTGGTTTTGCTGGCGGAAATTTTGAGGGTCAGCTTGACGGTTACATTCGCCGTCGCGGTATTGCCCAGAGAATCCGTTACAATCACACTCTCGCTGGCGGCCACAGCAGGTGCCTGATAGGCGCCCGTGGTTAAACCCACGGTGCCGGCATTACCTACCCCCATAGAATAGGAATACGGCGGAAGTCCTCCGGCGGCCACGAAGGTTGTGGTTCCGTTGATCACCAACGTTTTGCTTGCCGGAGAGATCGTCAATAAGGTCGTGACGGTGACTGTCTGATCAGACGTTTTTCCCGCGGCATCCGTCACTCTTAGAACAGCTGTGCCAGAGCTTCCTCCGGGCGAATAAACTCCCGTGACGGCGTTGATAGAGCCCGGCCCCGATACCAAAGAGTAGCCGTATCCTCCAGCCCCATCGACACCAGTCATCGTCACGGTGTTCAAAGGGCCGATTGTGGCAGCACTGATGGAGGAAGAAAGAGGAGATCTGATGGTTAAATTCAGAGTAAACGTATTTCCCAGACTGTCAGTCACGGTGACGGTTGCGGGGCCTGTGGAACTGTCGGCGGTGAAGAGACCCGTTGAAGTGATTGTGCCTCCGGTGGCCGAGTAGGTATAAGGTGGTACACCATCAACACCGGAAAAATCAAAGGTGTCCGAGGTGCCAAGATAGATTTGCGCCGGAGATATCGTCGGCGCTTTGGCAACGGGGATTTTGATATGACTGACCTGGCCGCTGCCATCGGTGATTTTGATGATCACATCACCGGCTGTGGCACCTGGAGTATAGGTGGTTCCGGAAATGCTGCCACCCCCTTCAACAATTTCATAGGTGAAGGGCGCAGTTCCCGGTGCCGTGATCGTCGACAAATCCAGGGGATTGTTTACCGTGATGGGTGGTACGTCTGTCAGGTCTTCATAGACGGGCGACGAAGGCTCAGTCTTACTGGTGAGTTGACTGATCTGCGCAGTGACTCCGCAGCCAGCAGTACAAAAGAGAAGCCCCATGATTGTAAATACCGAATACACCAGTCTAATCATTTTTAGTCCCTGTTCGAACGACGTTCCCGTATGATACTTATCGACAAGCTCGGTAAATACCGAGAGGGATTTCTTTTGGGGATTCTTATTTTGAGACGTTGGCGCACATCAAAGTGTAGACAAATTTATTTGGGGACAATAAAAAGCCCCAGTGTCGGAGGGATGAACACTGGGGCTTTTGCGGCGGGATCTACTTCACGTACTGAATAATCGAGTCTTCTGCGAAGCGGACTTTTTTGAGATTTTGAAATGAGTCTTCGGGGTGTCGGTATCCTAAAGCAACAGTGGCAACGGATTTCCAGCCAGTCCCTTCCAGACCCAAGATCTGGTCATAGGCGGTGGGATCAAAGCCCTCCATCGGAGTCGCATCGATTTTTAGCATGGCGGCGGTTTCCAAGAGGAAGCCCATCGCGATGTAAGCCTGGCGTTGCGACCACACCCGAATTTTTTCATCGGGGGCTTTGGCTAAATTTTCAATCATCATATTTTTATAGCCATCCAAAGATGCCGAAGGCACCGCGCGGACCTCCGCGATACGATCGATGTACTTTTGAATATAAGCTTCATCGACTTCCTCTTTATAGAGAAACACGACATAGTGACTCGCCTCGGTCACCTGCGTCTGATTCCAAGAAACGGCCTTTAACTTTTCACGCAGATCCGGATTTTCAATGACCAGGAATTTCCAGGGTTGAATACCGTACGAAGAAGGCGCCAGTTGCAAAGAGTCCTTTAAAATGTCCCAATCCTTTGCCGAGATTTTTTTCGTGGGATCATATCGTTTTGTGGCATAACGCCAATCCAGGGCCTCTTTAATGGTTGTATGAGTCATATTTTCTCCTGCTCTGCTTAAATGTAACAGATATGAGCACAATATAGCGGGGGATGAGGTTAATTGCAACAATTAAACGCACATTTAGGGTGGCTGAAAACAGCTTTAAATGCTTTAAACATCTAAGTCCTTAAGATTGTTTATTTTTAGGGAATGGGTTAAGATCTCAACATGGTCGATCAAAGATTCTCTGTCTCAGTTCATATCATGACAGTCCTGGCTTATCATAAGGGCGAGCTGATGACGTCTGATCAATTAGCAAGTAGCATTCGCACGAATCCAACGGTGGTTCGCCGCTTGGTCTCCCGTCTGGTCGAAGCGGGACTTTTGGAATCCTTTAAAGGTAAATCCGGGGGGGTGAAGATCCTAAAATCTCCGAAAGAGATTTCATTGAAAGAGATCTACACTGCTGTTTGCGATAAAAAGCTGATCGCCACGCCTGACAAAGAACCGCTGAAACAATGCCTGGTTAGCTGCAACATGGGAAAACTCATGGATGAAGTGGCCAACGGCATAGAAAAAAACTCCATGGAGTATTTGTCAGGCATCCGTCTTTCCGATCTTTGCGGAAAAATCAAATAAGAGTTCAAGAGGTTCCTGTGACCCCTCATCATCTTCCTGAAACTATCACTGCGGACCGTGTAACTTTAAAGAAGCACAAAATGGAGCTGGCGGCGATGATGTTCCGTCACGTTGATGCCGATCGCGAGCGTCTGGGAAAATTTCTTCCTTGGGTCGCTTGGACGAAAGGCATCCACGACGAACGTGAATATATCGAGATGACTCATAAACAATGGACCGATTTCAAAATGTTCGACTATGGTATCTTCCTGAACGACGGGGATGTCTATGTGGGTAATGTCGGTGTGCATACCATCGCCTGGGAACACAATCGCTGTGAGCTTGGCTACTGGATTGTCGGTGGTCACGAGGGACAGGGCTATGTCAGCGAAGCGGTCAAAGCATTGGAAAAGGTTCTTTTTGAGGAAGGTTTTTTCCGCATCGAGATTCGCTGTTCAGGAGGAAACGAACGTTCGGCTTCAGTCGCTCTTCGCTGTGGCTATCTATTGGAAGGCCGTTTGCGTAAACACTGTATTGAAAACGGTCAAAGACGCGACACTCTTATTTATGCCAAATTAAAAAATGGGAATTGATCATATTGATGAACTTCATCGCAAAGCTTGCGAGGAAGGAAAAGACACTTATAAAGATCCGGAAACTGGTTATCTCGTATTCACGGAAATCTATCACCAACGTCGCGGTTCTTGTTGCAATTCAGGCTGCCGTCATTGTCCTTATAAAAGCGACGAACAAACAAAAAATAAGACAGCACATCTGAAGCCTGCTCATTAGCGAACGCATTTTTCAGCGATATAAATTTCCCGCCATATTCTTTGACAGAATCACAACAGACACTGACGAAAAAGTTTTCATAATCCGCGGGAATGTTGTTCTGGATTTGCGAACGTCGAAGAGTTCGACAATCCTGAATAAACAAAAACACAAGATTCTGTTTTTGAGGCATAGGACTTCCGTGAACCCCTGCTATTCTTGGTTGCAGGTGGGGTGCGTCTGTATGTCTTTTAATTACAACAAGAGTAAAGACCATAATTCGCAAGACAGTTTTTGGACGTCGTATTCGGACTTGTTCTTGGGTTTAAGCACGATCTTCCTGTTGCTTTATGTGACTGCGAGTTTACGTACGGGAACTGAAGGGTTGCGAAGTCAGATTGAGAATCAAAAGCTATCCATCAAAGTCGAAGAGCTGGAGCATCAATTGAAGATGTATGAATCAGTCAAGAACGATTATCTGGCTAATCAGGCCACGAAGGACGAAGCGCAAGAGTATCAGGAGCTTATGGATAAGCTCACTCTCTTGCAAGAAGACGCCAAGTCCGAAAAGGATCGCTTGGTGCAAGAGGCTTTGGAAAACGAAAAGAAAGTCAAAGCACTTAATAAGTACCAACAGATGGTGCGCAATGTTCTTAACGCCAATAAGATGGCGAAGTCTAAAATAGTCAATCGGGATGACTTGATTAAAGAACAAGACGTTGAAATTGAAACACAAGAAACGCAGATTGCCGATCTGAATAAGGATATTCAGGACAAAAAACAACTTATCGCTCAGGGCGAGCTTAAAATTCGTCAGACGCAGGCTGTGTTGCAGAAACGGGTGAACGATCTTCGCGCCGCTTACAAAATGAACAAGATCACGAAGAACTTGTTCGAACAAAAGATGGCGCAGGCGCGAGCTGAAAGTCAGCAAAAGGTGCAACAGCTGGCGCAAGTGAACGCTCAATATCAGTCCCAGCTGCAAGAGGCGACAACGCAGTTAGGCCAAGCTCAAGGGGAACTGACGAAAACCCAAGGACTTTTAGCTAAGAAAGAAGGAGAAGTGGCCGGTCTTAGTGGGCAATTGGCAGAAACCAAAGCCCAAGCGCAGGCACGCCTGGCCGCCGCCGAAGCCCGGGCCCAGGCCGAGCGTATGGCCGGAGCCCAAAGAGCCGCGGCCCTGCAAGGGGCTTTGCAGGAAACCCAAGGACAGCTGGCCAAGGCCAAGGCTGAAATTGAAGCGCGCAAAATGGTGGCCGGAGAAATTCAACGGGGTTTCGCCAAAGCGGGTGTGAAAGCCGACATTGATATGCAAACGGGGGATGTGGTTCTGGATTTCGGTCAAGCCTACTTCGATAGTGACTCGGACCGCCTGAAAGCGGAAATGAAGGGCGTGCTTGAAAAGGCCATGCCGATTTATTCGAAGTCTCTTTTTGGCAATCCCAAGGTCTCTGACAAGATTTCGGCGGTGGAAGTGATTGGCTTTGCCTCACCCACGTATCAGGGGCGTTTTATCGACCCGCAAAGTAGCAAACCCGAAGATAAAGCCGCAATCAAATACAACATGGATCTTAGCTATCGTCGCGCTAATTCCATTTTCAGCTATATGCTGGATCAACAGAATGTCTCGTTTGCACACCAAAAGGAACTTTTGGGTTTGATGAAGGTTTCGGGACGCAGCTTTCTTGAAGTGATGAAGGTGCAAAACAGAAATGTCGCGTCGGCGGCAGAGTTTTGTAAACAGAACGACTGCAAAAAAGCGCAGCGAGTGATCATTCGTTTTAGTATGGATCAAAAGAAATAGGGGTGGGTTGTGACGTCAAAAGCTTTAGCAGAGTATTTTATTATATTTCTACCATATGCGATGGGCGCCGTGTTCATGATCGGCTTTTTTTTCCGGGCCATGATTTATTACACCGTCCGTCGGCATGAGTGGTTTGCCAAAGAATTTGAAAAACGCGTGAATCATTTCATCGAAGGTGAAATTCCGGGAAAAGCCCAGAACGTTTCTTTTTATGTTCTTGCCAAGAAGCTTTTGGAAAGAACGTATTACGAGGTTTTTGAAATTCGTGATCGTATGAAGCGCCGTAAGCCAGACTCAATTATGGCGACAAGTGACCGTGTCTTTTTGGTCCGCCAAGGGTGTGCCTGGCTGGTGAAAGACATTTTAAAACAATTGAAGTTTTTAAAATGGAGCGAAGGCAATCCCAAACTCCTCAATATCACCAAAGCAACTTTGCAACATAATCCTTGTTTCAATCGTGTTTTTGGCGTGATCCCCATGGTCGGGTTGAATGATTTGATTTCTATTTTGCCGGGGCTTTTTGTGGTCGGCGGTATCTTAGGAACCTTTATCGGTATTGCGGGCGGTCTGCAAGAATTGGGAACCATGAATCTTCAGGATTTGGAGAGCACCAAAAATATCATGGACCGCTTCCTTCATGAGATCTCATTTGCAATGAAAACCTCGATCGTGGGTATTATTTTTTCTTTAATGTCCCATGTGACGAATGTGATTTTGTCACCGGAACGGGCGTACGTTTCCATGGTCGATCGTTTTGAAAGTGCATTGGATTTGTTGTGGTATCGCAGCGACAACAATAACTTTCCGGCACATGAAAAACCCTTTGACGAACATCGCGACGCCGTCGAAGCCTTAGCGGAAGACGCCCTGAATAAGGAAATTGGAAAGGCCGCGATCGCCCGGGGTGCTTAATTGAATAAGTTTATTGTCACAATCCAAAGGAAGGATCAGGTGCTCAGCCGAGAGGTGAACAAAGACTCGTTCACCATCGGCCGTTCTGTCGACTGTGATATCGCCCTCAACGATAATCATATCAGTCGAGTGCATCTGGTGGTCAGTCGTCGTTGGAACCAGATTTGGATTGAAGATAAAAATTCTTCCAATGGAACCTTTATTAATGGGACAAAGATTGTCCAGGGGACCCCGGTCAATGTGGTCCTTGCCGATAAAATCCAATTGGGGCGTTCCGAATATCTTCTGACCTTCGATCTGAATACCACTGAAATGGAAGAGCCTTTATCTTCGGAAGAAGTGGCTGTCAGCGAAGAACCGGTTCTTCCGGATACGGTGGCCATGCCGCCGCCCAATACTCCACAGTTTCAGGCTGAAAAGGTTTTGCACGAGGCCAAGCGCAAGGCCGCGCAAATTATTCTGGAAGGTGAAACGCAGGCAGAAAAGCGCGTTCAGGCAATCTATCAAAAAGCCCGAGAGGCCCAATCTCAGGCGGAATATTTTTATCAGACGCGAATGGCAGAAGCCCACAAAGAAGCCGATGCCATTTTGTCCGACTTTCAAAATCAGGGACGCCAATTATTGACCGAAGCCCGCAAGATGGCGCAAGAGCTGCGTGAAGAAGTCGACATGTATGTGCAGTCCTTGAAGGACAAGGCCAAGACAGATACTGAGGATCTTATTTCGGAAGCCACCTTGGCCGCAGAAAAGATGAAGAGTGAGGCTTTGGAAAGCGGTCGCCTGGCCGCGCAAAGTGAGGCCGATGGCTTGTTGCGGGGAGCCCGTGAAGAAGCCCAGCGTATTCTGGAATTTTCGCAGCTGCAGACTTCAGAAGTACAAGAAAAACTAAAGCTGAATCAAGAAGCGGTGCAGGTCTTGGCCAAGGAATTGATCGAAGTGGAGGACAAACTTCGCAATGCTCAGTCGGCTCTTGCAGACGCTGAACAAAAGAACTTTGAACTTGCAGAAAAGAGCTTCCTGGAAGAACAAAGAGCGGAAGCCGTGCTAAAAAGTGAAGCCCAGCGCTTGCAAGAGCTGCACGCCAGTGAAGAAGCCCGTATCCGAGAGCTTCTTCAACTTGAAGAGGCTAAAATGAATGAACTGAAAGCGGCCCAGCAGCAGTTTGCGCAAGATAAAAAAAAGCTGGAAGAAGCCAATCAAGCGCTTCAGGAAAAACAAGCGCATTTAAGTATGGATGTGCGTGACCTAGAAGCAAAGAAGTCACACTTGTTCAAAGAGTATGATGCGCAAAAAATATTTTTGAATGAAAAACTGGAAAAAGAAAAGTCCCAGATGGCTAAAAGCGAAGAAGAACGTCTGGAGGAAATGCGTCTTGAAATGTCCAAGCGTCTGCTTAAAATGGAACAGGATCTTCTTCATGATGTCATTCAAAAGAAGACCTCTTTGATAAAAGAGATTCATGCGGCAGTTGAAAAAGAGATTGTCTTGCTGATGGAGCCGACTCAGTGGCGCAATATTTCTGCAACAGTGGAAAATCATATTAAAGAGGCCATCGAAGAAAAAGTCGCCTCCTTGGCGCAGTCTTCCACGGTCCTGCAGGCAAAGCCGGTGGATTTGCTGAAGAAGCGCCAGTCCGAAAAGCTGCGTTGGGCCTCTGTGGGGCTTGCGATGGGGGCTTTGGTGTATTTCTTCAGTCAGGTGGTCATTGAAAAAATGTCCTCGGATCAGGCTCCGATGCAAAGTCTGGTTGCACAAGAAGCCAAAAAACGACAAGAGGATTTGGAAAAGCGTAAGTTCAATCCTCCACAGGCCGAAGAGATCAAAGACTCCTATACGGATGCCGTCATTTATACCCGAAACTATCCCGCAATTTATACGGATGAGCAGTTTCAGCAGAAACTCTATCGCGCAGCCTCGCAGTATCTTTTAAAAACTTGGCGTGTCGACGAGGATAAGTCGATTCAGGTGATTTCTACGGCCAACGCTTTAGTGAAAGAGCTGCACGAAAAACGCAGCAAAATCCATCCAGATTTTATCAAAGAGGGCATAGAAAAAATGCGGGTCTTGGAAAAAGAAAGCCTGGCGCGCATGAAAGAGGTTCTGGGATCTGAGGTTCGCGTAGAGTCTTTCAGACGCTTTGAACGAAACTTTTATAAAGAAGAAGTGCAGCGTCGTCGTATGGCGCAGCATTAATTTCTGCCGTGCCGCACCCGTTGGGGGCCTCGACAATATGTGTTTTCACAAATCATGATCTCGACCAATGACGGTATAAGAACACCACTGGTACAATTGTACCGTATATATAAACTTGATTAGGTGGCGTCTATTGAATCAAAATATCAGAAGCTGATGTTGAGAATCGCGGAAAACATAAAAAGAATCCGCAAGGCGAAAGGTCTATCTCAGCGTAAAATGGAAGATTTTGGCTTTGATCTCCGCAACTACCAGCGGTTAGAAGCGGGGGATCACTCGCCCAGTCTCTACACCCTTCACAAACTCGCCGTGGCTTTCCGGGTCGAGATATCTGAATTTTTTAAATAATATTTTTCAACCTGCTTAAGAATTTGAGGATCGCTCCGATAACCTCTGCGCATTACGGTATAAATACACCACTGGTGGAATTTGACCGTCTTCAAAAAATCTAAACTCAAGTAGGGGAAGAAAGTATGTTTGCGCGCTTCAGCTTAAAAGCTAAGATGATTTGGGCTTTTGTGGGAATATCCATGTTGCTATTGGTGGTCGGGGGTATTGGTTGGCAATCCAATCGGTCGGTGGTCGGTGTCTATAGTATTATCGCCAACCAGAACTTGCCAAATGTAAATAGCATTGGTCGAATTCGCTATCGTGCCCAAGAGCTGAATCGAACAATTCTTCGCGCAAGCTTGGCAAAAACTCCTCAGGAAGCGACAAAGTGGTACGACGAGTTTAAAGACTCTGTCGTCATTAATGACACCCTTACTAAAAAATATTTGGAAGTTCCGTTTCTTCCCAATGAAGAAGCGCTTTTTTCTAAAGTGGACGCCGCTTGGAAAAAGTTTGTCGAAGGTGGCGAGAAGCTGATGGCCGCGGCTCTTAAAGGAGACCAGGCTTCTGTCGACAAAATCTTGGATGGTGAAATTCCTCTGCTTCGTCGCAATCATGATGAGGCTCTTTCAGACCTTTTAGTTTTTCATGAAGAGGCCGTAAAGAATGCCAAGGTCCAGGCAGCGGAAACCACCGCGCGTGGTGAAACGATGGTAATAATTATGATTGCCGTTGGTTTTTTGGCGGCCACATCTGTGGGCTATATCTTTGCAACGTCTTTGGCCAAATCTTTGACTCGAATCAGTGGAGAAATTTCGAACTCTGCGGATCAGACATCGGCCTCGGGCACCCAGCTATCAGCGGCCAGCCAACAGTTGTCTTCAGGGTCCTCCGAGGCCGCGGCGTCTTTAGAAGAAACCGTGGCATCGATCGAGGAGCTTTCAAGTATGGTGAAGTTGAATGCGGATCATGCCAAAGAGGCCAATGCTTTATCACAGAAGTCCAGAGATTCTGCAGAGCATGGTGAAAGTGAGATCACCAAATTGATCGGCGCGATGGAAGAGATTGCCAAAGGTTCCAAACAAATCGAAGAAATCATCACCGTGATTGATGATATCGCTTTCCAGACAAATCTTTTGGCCCTCAATGCAGCGGTGGAAGCGGCTCGTGCGGGGGAACAAGGAAAAGGTTTTGCAGTGGTTGCCGAGGCAGTCAGAAATTTGGCGCAAAGAAGTGCCGCTGCCGCAAAAGACATCACATCTCTGATTCACGATAACGTGGCGAAGAGTGAAAACGGTGCTCGGGTTGCCAGCCAAAGTGGTACTGTTTTGAATGACATCGTTAATTCTGTGAAAAAAGTGGCAGATCTGAATAACGAAATTTCCGTGGCCAGCCAAGAGCAGGCCAGCGGTCTGGAGCAGATTTCCAAAGCCATGAATCAGTTGGACCAGGCGACCCAGGGCAACGCAGCTTCTTCAGAAGAGGTGGCGGCTTCTTCCGAGGAAATGTCAGCTCAGGCTGTGGCCTTGGCCGATTTGGTGATTGATTTACGCACGCTGGTTCAAGGTGTCGGAGCGGTAAATCGATCTTTATCTGCGTCCCATGCAAAAGCCTTTAAAACCTTCAAAGCTCCCGTAAAAATGGCAGCGGCTAAACGCAAAACTGAAATGGAAAATGTCCTTCCGTTGGAAGAACCCGCAGACCGCAAAGTCGGGAATGTTTCAGGATTCTAAGTTCTCTCCTGTTTTTAATGCTAGGCCGCAGCCAAAAGACGCGGCCTAGCTTTTAGATTCATCTAGTCTCCAAGATGAAAATGCGATAGAAAAGATGGTTTCATGAACCATCATAACGCAGACCGTTGGAGGATTTTATGATGTCAGCCGGACATGCACAACAAATCGAAATTCTATTTTACGTTGTAGGTCTTCTTCTTTTCGTTATTTTTGGCGTCATCATTCTAAATTTTTGGCGACGTTCGCGCGGCCCGTCCCAAGCACTTCCCCATGAAGCCAAAAAAGAAATGCCCCTTCCGACAGAGCCGACCGTGGAAGAGGAAAGAGAAGCCGTCTTGGCGCATGTGGATTCCACAGGCCAGATTGTCTCTGATCTCGAAGCTCCGTCCGTCGATTTAAAAGAAGCCTTAAGAAAAACGGAAGAGAATTTATTCGGTCGTATCCGCAGTCTTTTTAAAACCGACTCTGGTAAAGCCCATCTGGAAGAAATTGAAGAGATTCTTTACACCAGCGATTTAGGTCCAACAACGGTGCAAAGATTGATGGCGGCGTTAGAGGACAAACTTTCTAAAAAAGAGCGCGCCGATTACGACACGGTTCGCGCCGCTTTAAAAGAAGAAATCAAAAATATTTTCGCGGGTTCTCATTCGGGTTCACCAGATCAGGGTATTCTTGCAAAAATCAAACTTGCCGACAGTGGACCGACGGTTTTGATGATTGTCGGAGTGAATGGTGCAGGAAAAACCACTTCGATCGGGAAAATATCTTCTCAGTTGGCCAGTCAGGGTAAAAAAGTTTTAGTCGCGGCGGGTGACACATTCCGGGCGGCCGCTGGCGGTCAATTGAAGGTCTGGACGGACCGCGCCCAAGTCGAAATCTTTTCTCCAGAGGGAGTGACCGATCCCAGCGCCGTGGCCTTTGATGCCGTCGCGAAGGGAAAAGCACAAAACTATGATGTGGTGATTGTGGATACGGCGGGACGCCTGCACACGCAAGCCAACCTGATGGAAGAGATCAAAAAAATGAAGCGTGTGATGGCGAAGGTCATCCCCGAAGCTCCGCACGAAACTTTAATCGTTCTTGATGCCAACTCGGGTCAGAACGCCCTAATGCAAGCCAAAGAATTTCACAATGCGCTGACCTTGACGGGTGCGGTTCTGACTAAAATGGATGGAACGGCAAAGGGTGGCGTGGCCGTGGGTCTTGCGCAAGAACTGCAAATTCCAATCAAGCTGATCGGTGTTGGCGAAAGAATCCAGGATCTGCGCACCTTCTCGTCGCAAGAGTTTGTGGATTCTTTATTTCAGTAAACTGTGAAAAACGCCGCTCACTGAATTTGATCGGCGATCTCTTGAATTTTGTTCGAAGGATAAACATGAAAGCCCGGGTGAAAGTTTAGAATCGCGATGGCCATGGCTTTGGCGATATCCCGGGCCGTGATCGGCCGATATTTTTTCAGCGGTCCCACCAGAAGTGGTTTTAGAAGAGGACTGATTTTCTGTGCGATCTCTTCGCCGCGACGGTGTTCTTTGCGATCTCCTAAAATCAAAGAAGGTCTGAAGACTTCAATCTGAGGGATCTTTAACTGCCGCAATTCGTTTTCCATTTCACCTTTGACACGATTATAGAAAATGGCAGAGTTTGCATCGGCGCCCATCGCCGAAATGACCAGAAGCTTTTGTGCTCCGACTTTTTCAGCGATTTTAGCGAATTCAACCACATAGTCGTAATCGACCTGGCGGAACATTTCAGGACTGCCAGCTTTTTTGATCGTGCTGCCCAGGCAGCAGACGAAAATATCAGCTTTCAAAACTTCCGAATAGCTTGATAGTTTGTTGAAATCCAGAAGAATATTTTCAATTCCGACAGGCAGTCGTCCCAGCGGGGACCGGGTTATGGCCTTCACGGTGGAGATTTCATCCAGAATCCCTAAAAGCAAAAGGAGCTCGTGTCCCACGAGCCCCGATGCGCCAACCATACATACACTGGCAGGATAATTCATTTAGCGTCCTCCGACTCCATTTTCCTGTTCAGCTTGGTACTGAATCTCTGGAGGATTGTGCGCGCCCGTCGTTGCCAAGAACTCGGGGACTGAGTTTCTAAAGTCAGCAAGGCCACTTACTTTGATCACGCCTTTTGTACTTTGTGAATCTGGGTGAGAGTAATCAAGAAGGCGACCTTCGTCCACTAAGAAGTAGCCGCGGAAATTGGTTTTGCCAGCGTCTTCTTTTTTACCAGAATCAATTCTATAACGGTCACCACTTCTTCCAGACGCGGCTGTACGGGTATAGTTCAACGCCGTTGCGTTTGGATACTGATCATATTGATAGTTACCGGCTTCAATCAAATTGTAGTTTGTCACAACTGGAATGGCCTTGTCGATAATGGTTTTTGCGTCCGCAGTCAAACCGCCGCTTTGTTGCGCTCCATCTGTTAACAAGATGTAGTTCCAGTTTCCTGGGTTTTCATATTTATCCGCGTAACGTGGAAGTGGAGTGACTTTCTTTTTAAAGAAACCCGAAATAACTTCTTTTTCACGTGTCGATTCACGGGCGTAGATACGATAAATATCCGTACCCACAGGCAAGAAACTGCGCAAATACGCGATGGCGCGGTTTTCAAGGCGTGTACAGCCGGCAGAACCTGGGTTCGAGAAAAGATTCATCAGGAATCCACGAGTCAACTCGATGGACTCAGAGCCGTCTCGGCCCCAACCGATAGTTCCATGCAGCCACTGATAGTTCATTCCATTGATTTCGTCTGCAGGCGAAACTTTTGCGGCATACCAGCCGAAAGCTCCATAGATAGTTGTTCCGCCGCGACCGTCGTCGACCATCCATTTGCGGGAATTAACCAGCTTGGACACACCATCGGTTATGGCTTTAGGAATTGTTTTTAGATCCTGACCGGCGCGATACCAGTGAGGATAGTGAGCTTGGCCATCCTGATAGAATTTGATCCATTCAGAAATTTTCGCATGTCCCAGCCAGGTTTTAAATGCGTGAGGATCTTGTTTGGTTCCCTCTTCAGGGCGACCTACGACCATTTCCGTTTCGAGCACCAGTTTGTGAGGGCAGCTAGGCGTCTCAGTGCAGCGCTCGTAAACGCGGGTGATTTCCGTCGCCACGTTCTGAACGACGAAGTATTTGGATGCTGCTGTTAACAATTGTTTTTCAGAAAGATAGTCTTTCGAAACAAAAAGTTCAGGGGCCACATCGGCTTTGACGGTGGCGGATTTGATGATTTTAACCTGTACTAAAGGTGTTGCTTCATTCAGCAGATCATAGATTTCCACTTCGTCGTTGGTATTTAATTTACCCACGATGTTGTTGCCAGAAGTGGCGTTGCTGCTGCGCACGTTCAAATTGTCAGCCGAAATGAAGTAGCGCTGTCCCACTTTCAACTGCGACTTTTCTGTTCCCACTGCTGCCGCGTTGGCCGATTGGGTTTGCACACTCTGGGCTTGGGCTTGGCTGATCACCGGTGAGGTGGCGATTAAAACGCTTAAAACGGCCGAGCAGAGTCTGCGGCTTTTGAACTTTGTCATGAACGTCCTCCGTACAATTTCAATTAAACCTTAGTTGTCGAAACAAACCCTTAAGCAAGAAGCGTGACATCGTCTGGGACGCGGATATTTTTAATTACGCACAAAAGCAGCGTCGATTTTTTTTGCGAGGTGACCAAATGTGGCCGTCGCCGAGGTTGAAAGCGCTTCTTCTGTGTCTATTTAAAAGAGAGAAGAAACGAACGATTTGGGTTGTCTCATTTCGAGATTTTTGGTGACGCTTTAGGCGCACTGTCAATTCTTTGCGCGTCCTTCCTGCCGTCAAAAGCCTCATCGCTTGGCATCCTACTTGATAGTAAGGATGTAGCGAAGAGGGTTTATATGAAGATGATGAGAATACTTCCGAAGTCATTTGTATTGGGCATGAGTTTAATCGCCATGGCTCCACAATTGACATGGGCGCAAAGCCAGCCGGCTTATATCCAGGATCAAGTGACTCGAGCTCGCACGAATCCGATTATTAACCCCAAGTGGGGAAGCTTTCTACTTCGCACAGACAGATTGGATAAACTGTATTCCGTAAGAGGCTACCAGGCTATTTGGGTGGATTCGTCAGGTCGTCCTAATAATATGGCCCTGGCTCTGAAAGAGCTTTTGTTAAACGCCGATAAGCATGGTTTAAATCCTTCTGACTATTGGGATGCGCAGATCGAAAAGGGCTTCCAGGCCACAACGAAGAACCCCGCAGTTCAGTGGATTACGTTTGAACTTTTGGTGTCAGAAGCTCTTGTTCGCTATGTTACACATCTGTCTACGGGGCGCTTTGACCCCGAATTAATTGATACTGACATTAAGTTTAAGAAAAAAGAGTTCACAGAATTTGCCGAGTTGAATGCGGCGGTCTCTTACGGTCCGGGTTCTTTGGTTGCGAATCTGGATGCGTTCGCACCTTCGCATCCTCGCTATAAAGATTTACTTTCGATTTTGGCGACTTTGAAGGCGCAAAAAAGCAGCGGTGGTTGGGCGACAATCAACTCTCCAGGATTTGCCTTGAAATTAGGTGTTACGGATCCGGTCATCAGTCAACTGCGCGCGCGCTTTAATCAGTTGGGATACGCCATTTCGAATAATGGTGGGAACACCTTTGACAGCGAATTTGACAGCGTCCTAAGAAAATTTCAGTCGGCCAATGGTTTGACTTCGGATGGTATTATTGGCACGCGTTCCGAGGTTTTAAGAGCTTTGAATTTTACACCGGGGCAAAGAATCGCACAGGTCGAAGCGAATATGGAAAAGCTGCGTTGGTTGCCAAAAAATTTGGAAACCCGTCATATTTTCGTGAATCTGGCGACGACAGAATTCCGTCTGTTTGACGATTCCGGAAAAGTTTTTCACTTCAATACCGTCAATGGTCAGGCTTTCCGTCGTACACCTTCGATGCGGGATCAAATCACCTTCGTGAATCTGAATCCTTATTGGACTGTGCCTCGCAGTATTGCGATCAGGGATAAGCTGCCGTTGTTGAAACAGGATCCGAACTATTTGCGCAAGCATAATATGATCTTGATCGAAGAGGCCACGGACGAGCAGGTGGACCCTTCCACTATTGATTGGCGAAGCATGACAGCGCGCAATTTCGTGTATTACATCCGCCAGTTGCCGGGGCCTGAAAATGCGTTGGGTGTCGTAAAGTTTCCTCTGCAAAATCCTTGGGCGATTTACATGCATGATACGAACGAAAAAAATCTTTTCGGCGAAAGCAAACGTCATCGCAGTTCGGGCTGCGTTCGTTTGGAACAGCCATTAGAGTTGGCTGCGTATCTGTTGCAGGATCAGCCGGGCTGGAGTCTTTATGATATCCAGAACTATGTTCCTTTGAACGACAATTATATTCCGGGCGAGATCGATAAAAAGGTGACGCTGAAAAAACCTATGCCGGTGTACTTCCTGTATTTGACAGTGGAAAAGGGCGAGGATGGTTCCATGCGCTTTATCGATGATGTCTATGGGCAGGATACCCGAGTCAGCAAAGCAATTTCCAATAAGCGTCCTGGCGACGAGTGGTTCTAAAGGAGAGAGTTATGAAAAAGTGGTGGATGGCCATTTCGACATTGTTATTCGCGGGACTGGCGCAGGCGCAATCTTTAGGTGCGATGCAGGTTAACGGGCAGGCGGGCAGTCAGCAGCTCTTTCAAAAGGTGAAAGCCGTGCGCTGCCAAACTGAACAACGTGGCGCCTGTGATGCTGCCGTTTATTTTGATTTGAATAAGCAGCAAGCATTGACCCCGGGCACGTACATCGTTGGCTTTGAAAACAGTATTTATCCGGACCTGGTGACGGTCACGGCAGGGCAAGTGACGAATCTTTATTTGGAGCGCGTGACCGTTCCGGCACAAGTGAAGGGCCAGAGGATTCGTGTGTATCGCGACTTCACTTCTTTGGTTGAGCAAAAGAAAATTTATCTGACGATGTTTACGATGAACCGTCATTTTTTCCGCTTGGATAAAGATAATTTCGGAGATCTTTATATAGCAGGACTTTGGGAACGCGACTTCGTTCAACGCTTCACTTATGAAGTCTGCCCGCGAATTGACGCTTATGGCGACGTGGCCAGCAGTGCGCGCACGATTTGCAAGGCTTGGAATTCAGCCAAGTCCGCCAATGATTTGCGCGACCTTTTCAATTTCGCCAATGACGGGACTTTTCAAGAAATGTGGGTCACCTTCCCTGGCGACGTGATCGCTTCAAAGCATCCTCGCTACCTGGTCTCTGCGCCGATGACCGCGGGTGATTTTGTCGCGGTTTTCCCTGGAGTGTATAAAGTCCAGGCCGAGGGAAAAAACCAGGCGGCGGTGACCGTGAAAACTGGTCAACTGTCCCAGAATGCTTCAACCTTTGGATTTTCATTGAATGCGGTTCGTTCTTTCATTAGCCTGGACGGAGAAGACTGTTCGACGGCACGTACATGGAAGACAGAATCACGTTCGTATTGCACGAGCGATGCGGCGGAAGGCTGTAATCGTTCTTCTGCGGAAAGCTGTGAACCTATGTAATTAACGGAAAAGGTTTCATGCGACTTGTAGTAAGTTTTATTATAGCTCTTGGGCCTCAGATGCTGTGGGCCCAGGGAATCAAACCAGTCTCTGTTTCTTATGAAAATCTGATGCGTTGTTTTCCCGAATTTCAGGATGAACAACTGTCTTTTAAGGTCGATCTGAACCGTCTCAAAGATATCGCTGATGAAAAGTTCGTGACCTCGCAATCGCAACTGCGTCAAAGAAAGATTCACTATTTGGATGCTGAAAAGCAGGCGATGAACCTGATTTTGCGAACGAAGTTTTCTGGTGGGAAAAAGGTTGAAACCGAGCTCACTTTGCAGCAAGTCGACGAAAAGGGAGTTGTGACCAACGTCGGTCTGACGGCAAATCAGCGAATTAATCCCAAACAAGATATTATTAATAGTTTTTTGCTCAACGCGACGATCAAATCTGATGAGTATTCGTACAATGACACGAAGCTTAACGGCGTTGTTGCCACGTACAAGCGCAACTTCAAGGAAGTTGACGACTATGAGCTTGACGACAAGCCAAATAAGCGCTCGATAAGTTGTGAGAAGAAGAAGGATTTAGGCATTATTTGCACCTGTTCCAAAAAATAATCTGTTGAATATCGGGCCGTTAGGGATATACTTTTTCTAGTGTTGATCTAGGATTTTTCTAGAAATTTAAAAGGTTTAGAACATCGGTACTAACAAGATTCTGCAGCTATTGAGGTGCTAGTGACATCTGATAAAAAAACCTACAATTTTCTAATTGCGGGTGTCCCTTACAAATTAAAAACCTCTCATGACGATGCCACAGTCGAAGAGCTCGTCACATTTGTAAATAATAAGATGAATCAGGCCATGTCAGTTACTAAAAACGGTTCTTTCCAAAATGCCGCTGTTTTGACAGCGATGAACTTGGCGGAAGAACTGATCCTTTTGAAAAGAAAAGCGCATCGTGAACTGGAAAAGCTGGAAGAAAAAGCGATGCAACTTTCCGTCGAACTAGAAAATTCCAAGAACAACAAGGTTTTGAACAACTAACTTTGTTTTGATCTCTTGGAGTGTCCATGTCGTTTCCTTGGAGCTCTAAAAAGGAATGTCGTTCCTTCTTTAAATCTCTTTGCGCTCAAGAGTTCGCGCAAGGTCTTGTTCAAAATCAGCAGCAGCTTAATTCTGTTTTGCAGGATTTTTTAAATTCGCAAAATGGAGTTTGGGGAGCTTACAGAGCTCTGCCCGAAGAAGCACAGGTGGAAGAGGTCTTTCAGATCTCTCACCTGAAGTGGGTTTTTCCGCGCATGCGGGAAGGCCATCTGGAATTCTTTGATGCCCGCACATTTATGGTGGGCCCTTACGGAGTCCTGGAGCCCTCTCCAGATTCGACGGCACAAGACCTCAAAGATATTCAGGGACTGCTGATTCCCGGTTTGGTTTTTAATAAGAATGGCAATCGCCTGGGAAAGGGAAAAGGGTTTTACGATAAGACCCTGTCCTGGTACCGCGGGATGAAAGTGGGCGTCTGTTTTGACTTTCAAGTGACAGTGGACCCCATCCCGACCGAAACCCACGATGTGATCATGGACTACCTGATCACGGAAACTGGTGTGGTCGATTGCAGGAAGTATCAGGAGTAAAGGATCATGGAGTTAGTAATCACCGCCATAGTTGCGTTGTTGTTGGGTGGAGCCATTGTTTTCATCATCAAACGTGTTCAGGATGAAAATAAGAAAAAGTCTGCGCGGGTTGAGGCTGAAAGAATCGTGAACAAGGCGAAGTCTGAAGCCGCGAAAATCAAAAAGGATTCAGAGACCAAAGCCAAAGACTTTGAAGGCCGGGCTCGCAAGAATGTCGAAGCTGACATTCACAAACAAAAGTCCACTTTGAAAAATAAAGAATCGCAATTGGACCGTCGCTTGAAAGAAATCGAAGATCAGTTCAAGCAAAAGATGGAAGAAAACGAGCGTTATCTAAACACATTGAAAGATCGCGAAGAAAAGATCGCGATCTCTGAAAATCGTATTAAGGATCTTGAGAAAAAAGGCGAAGCCCATATCGGCGAACTTAAGCAAAAGCTAGAGTCGGTCGCAGCCATGAGCCAGGACGAAGCCCGTCGCCAGCTTCTGGGCGCTTTGGAAGATGAAGCCAAACAAGAAGCTTCGAAAAAAATCGCGCAGATCGAAGAAGAGGCCAACAAAGAAGCTGATAAAAAAGCAAAACGGATCTTGGCGACGGCCCTGTCTCGTTTTGCCTCTGAATACACCTCTGAGCGTACCGTGAGTGTGCTGGCTTTGCCAAACGATGAAATGAAGGGGAAAATCATCGGTCGTGAAGGCCGTAACATCCGTACACTGGAAGCTTTGTGTGGCGTGGACTTGATCGTCGATGACACTCCGGAAGCCGTGGTTATTTCTGGTTTCGATCCGGTTCGCCGCGAATTGGCTCGCCGAACAATTGAAAAACTGATGGAAGACGGTCGTGTTCATCCGGCCCGTATCGAAGAGGTTGTGGAAAAGCAGCGCTCGGAATTAATGAAATCAATCAAAGAAGAAGGCGAACGTCATGTGATGGAGTTGGGGATCGCCAACATGCATCCTGAACTGGTGAAAATCATCGGCGGTTTGAAATACCGTTCCTACCAAGGACAAAATGCCCTGAATCAAGCTTTGGAAGTGGCCAACATCGCCGGTCTTCTTGCTGGCGAAATGGGTGTGAATGTGAAGATCGCTCGCCGCGCGGGCCTATTGCACAATATCGGTAAAGCGATTGATCACACAGCCGAAGGCAGTTACGCGTTCGTCGGTGCTGAATTTGCGAAGAAGTACAACGAGTCGGAAGACGTCTGTCATGCGATTCGTGCCCATGATGAAGAAGAAAAACCGCACTCTATTCTGGCGTGGATCGTCCATGCGGCGTTTATTCTTTCCAGCTCTCGTCCAGGGGCACGTCGTCCACAAATGGATTCCTTCATTCATCGTTTGGAAGACCTTGAAAGCATCGGCAACAGCTTTGACGGCGTTCTAAAAACTCTGGCTCTACAGGCGGGTAAAGACGTGCGGGTCTTGGTTGAAAGCAGCAAGGTTACGGACGATCAGGCGGTGATGTTGTCACGTGATATCGCTCGTAAGATTGAGCGCGAAATGCCTCAAGCGGGGGCCGTGAAGGTGACCGTTGTTCGTGAAACGCGAAGTGTTGAGCACGCCCGCTAGAAAAAGGATTTTGAGTCTATGAGTTTTTTAGATCCTCGTGAGCAGCTTGAAAGAATCAAATTCGGTGTCGCTGAGTTCATCAACGACGAAGATATGTTGAAGAAGCTGAAAAAAGGAAAGCCGCTGAACATTAAGTTGGGAGCGGACCCCACGCGTCCGGATATTCATATCGGTCACACGGTGGTCATCAATAAGCTAAGGACATTCCAGGAATTAGGACACAAAGTTTATTTTCTGATCGGTGATTTCACGGCGATGATCGGGGACCCTTCCGGCAAGAACACCACTCGACCGATGTTAACGCGTGAAGAGATCGAAGAAAATGGTCGCACTTACGCGAAACAGATTTTTAAAATTTTAGATCCTGAAAAGACAGAGATTGTTTACAACTCGTCATGGATCGGCAAGATGACTCCGCAGGATTTCATCAAAATGTCAGCCCAGTACACCGTGGCGCGCATGTTGGAGCGTGAGGATTTTACCAAACGTTATCGTTCAGGCACGCCGATCGGTATTCATGAATTCCTGTACCCTTTGACACAAGGGTATGACTCGGTGGCCTTGAAGGCTGACGTGGAATTGGGCGGGACGGATCAGAAGTTCAATCTTTTGGTCGGTCGTGACATGCAGGGATCTTACGGCCAGGAAGCGCAATGTATTCTTACGATGCCAATTCTGGAAGGTATCGACGGCGTTCATAAAATGTCGAAGTCGTTGGATAACTATATTTCCGTTATCGATACGCCCAAAGACATGTTCGGAAAGACGATGCGAATTTCCGACGATTTGATGTATCGCTGGTACGAGCTTTTAACAGATATTACCGCCAACCAATTGGCGCAGTTAAAGACGGATGTTGCGGAAAAACGCAAACATCCGCGCGATGTGAAAGTGAATTTGGCGAAGTTTCTTATCAAACGTTTCCACTCGGAAGCGGCGGCCCATGCGGCGGAAGAAGAGTTTCATCGCATCTTTGTTGATAAAGGACTTCCAGATGATGTTCCTGAATTTGCTACCGAAGCGGGCGAGATCGGTCTTCCCGCATTGATGGCGAAAGCAGGTCTTGTCGCTTCCAACGGTGAAGGTTCGCGCCTGATCCAAGGTGGAGGCGTGCAAATTGACAGCGAGAAGATTTCCGATCCTAAGCTTAAAATGAATTTGAAAACGGGTGAAAGCTTCGTAATCAAAGCAGGTAAGAAGAAGTTCGCGAAAATCGTGGTTCGCTAAGCAGGTAAATTATGAAGATTAAGTTTCTACCGCAAAATATTGAAGTCGAGGGAACTCCGGATAAGAGTCTCTTGCAAATTGCGACTGAAAATCACCTGGAAATTCGTTCGATCTGTAAAGGTGTTCCGTCCTGTGCGGAATGCCGCGTACGTATTCAGGAAGGTGAAGCCAATATTTTGCCTCCCAATAAAGCAGAGCTCAGTCTTATCGGCACCAGCCACTTCATTGATGGTCGCCGTTTAAGCTGTCAAGTTCGCTGCTTTGGTGATGTCACCGTGGACTTGACAGAACAAGTGGAGCGCGCCGAAAACCAGACGAAAAAAATTCGGGGTTTCCGTACCAACAAGCAGATCGAATCCAAAGCCGTCAACGACACGATGCTTTTGAACGAGAAAGCTGAAGAAAAAGACAAGAGTAAGTCCTAAGTCCAGTCACCTTATCGGTTTCTTAACCGATAAGTAATCTAGGATGTCTCATAAAATTACTTTCCGACAACGCGGACAGGGGCCTGTTTTACTTCTTCTTCATGGTTATGGAGGAAGTGTTCATCATTGGGAATCCGTGGCGGAAACTCTCTCGACCTCCTATACCGTCGTAGTTCCCAACCTGAGCCATGTCTATTTAAGTTCGGATAAGCTTTTTTTCACCGTTCAAGTCGAAGTCCTGGCGAAATTCATCAAAGAACATTTTCCCGAACAGAAAGTGTCGGTGGCGGGCTTAAGTTATGGGGGGGCCTTGGCGTGGGGACTTTCCGCGCAGCATCCGGGGCTGATTCAGAAAACCATCTTGATCAATCCCATGGTCACAGATCCAGTGAAGCATTTTCTTCCGAAAGAGCTGCGATTTTTTTTCGCTGTGCCGTTAAATCTAAAAAGCATTTACGTGATGCTTTCAACGCCGATGGGCCGCTTGTTTTTAAAAAGAGCTGCGCAGATTTTCCGTGATGAGCGCACAGAAGGTGTGACCGCCATTGAACACTTAAAAGGGCGGAAGTTGCAGTTCGTAGCTCACATGATTCATCATTTCTCTTGGATCTTACGTTCTGAAGACTGGAACTTTTGGCATCAGCGCTTGTACACCTATCGGGGGGAATGCCGCTTGATTTTCGATACGGAAGATCTTCTATTCAATAAGGATGCCTATCAGAAGTTTGCCAAGCACATTGGCTGCGATGATGTGGTCTCATTGACCGGGGCGGGGCACTTGGCCATCAAAACTCGTCCGGACGTGGTCGCTCAATTGATGCAGGAATTTTTAAAAGACATTTTGGCGGCTTAATCTCAGACCTTTTACCTTAATCATTGCAAATTATAAGTAAAGAACCTTACTTTCGCTGGGTAGGGCTGCGTGGTTTGGGCTGGTATTCTAAATGAAACACAGGAGGTCCGCGATGTCTCATCGTCATCTTAAAGGTAAAGGTTTCAGCCAAACCACGAAAAAGTTTGAGGGAGAATTGAAAGCGCAAAGACAGGCCAGTCGCAATGCGCCGACCAGCCACGCTCGTCACGAAGAAGAGACAGAATCTCAACAAGAGCGAGTTCCTGCTGGCGCGGCTTCGCGGAAGTGAAAATAAAAAAGGCGCAGAGAACTTCTGCGCCTTTTATTTTTTAATTTAAACAAGGACTAGACGTTAAAGCTGGAACCGCAACCACAATGTTTAGAGGCATTGGGATTATTGAAAACAAAACCTTTGCCGTTCAAGCCGCCAGAATATTCCAACGTCATTCCCAGAATGTACAACATGCTTTGCGGATCGACGGCTACTTTCTGACCGTGAGATTCAAACATTTTGTCGCCGTCACGGGGATCTGTTTCAAAATGCATTTTATAAGAAAGACCTGAGCAGCCGCCTTTTTTCACCTCAACGCGCAAAAAAGCGGAATCATCTTTTCCTTCTTCTTTTTTTAGGGAAGCCAATTTATGAGCGGCTTCTGGCGAAATTCGGATCATGGGGAACTCCTTCTACCTCAAAAATACTACCCTGGAAGTATAACATAAGTGTCAAGCCCTGAGGAGGTCTGAAAATGGCCTTCAGGGCGGCACCTTAAGTTATTGTTTTTACTTGATTTTATCTTTGTAGGGAGTTTTTAAGAATCGCCACGGCCCGAAGAACCTCGTCTTCGGTACTCCATCGTCCTAAGCTCAGACGAAGCGAGCATTGAACGTCATCCACGGAAAGACCTATTGCTCGCAAAACATGGCTCACCACCGTGGCGCCTGTACCGCAAGCGGAGCCGGTGCTCACGCCCAGTTTCTGCAAGCGTGGCAACAAAGCTTCCGTTTTGTAGTTAGGCAGAGTGATGTTGAGAAGATTCGAAGCGCGCTCCGTGGGAGAGCCGTTGAGACGGACACCCGGAATTTTTTCCTGAAGCTTTTCCCAGAAAAGATCACGAAGCCCTTGCAAGCGATGACATTCTTCCGTCATCGTCTTTTGACAGATTTCCGCGGCCATTCCCATGCCGACAATACCGGGAACATTGAGAGACCCCGAGCGCAAGCCGCGCTCTTGGCCACCGCCATGAAGTAAAGGATTTATCTGCACCTTGGGGTCTTTGCTGCGGATGTAAAGAGCGCCCACACCTTTAGGACCATAAATTTTATGCCCCGAAAAAGACATCAGGTCGATGCCCAGTTCCGTCACATTCATAGGAATTTTTCCGGCCGCTTGGGTGGCATCAGTGTGCAGGTAAATTTTATTTTCCTTCGCTATTTTTGCGATCTCGCCCATCGGGTTGATCGATCCGATTTCGTTATTCACCCAAATAAAGCTCATAAGCTTTGTGTGGGGCTTGATCGCTTTGCGAAGGGTTTCAATTTCGACTAAACCGAACGAGTTCACTGGCAGGAAGTCCACTTCCACGCCCATTTTTTCCACGGCAGCCATCGCCTTCATGATCGAGCTGTGTTCGACATTGCTCGTGATAAAATGGATCGGCTCTGTCGGGTTTTCTTCGCGGATTTTAGAAAGAAGCCCAAAGATCGCCCAGTTGTTGGCCTCGGTCGCACCACTTGTGAAAAAGATTTCCATGGGTTTTGCGCCGATCAGCGCAGCCACTTGTCCTCGCGCTTTTGTCACGGCGTTTTCCGCGATCCAACCCCATTGATGGGCGGCGCTGGCGGGATTACCGAAGAACTCTTTAAAGTAAGGTTCCATCGCGTGAAAGACCTGCGGGTCCACGGGAGTTGTGGCATTGTAATCAAGATAGATGGGCTTATCGTTTTGCAAACTGGTTCCCATAGGGCGTTCTGAGCTTAATTCCATGGAAAAGAGCTAATCCTGCCCAAAGGGGGGCGTCAAGCCGTTTCTTTGGCGTATTGAGGCACTTTGTACGCATTGAGTTCGAGGGTGTCACTGCGGCCACTTTAACCCCGACTGGTCGAATGTCCCAGTTCACTTTCGTCATTTCGATGGCTTGGCGTAAGAAACAAGAAGCGTTACGATATTGGAATGAAAAAAGCCCCTTTACATAGTCCCGCGTATTTTGTGGCGCCCGGAAAAAATCCCGAATCAATGTTTCGATGGAAGAAAGTCGATTCGCAAATTCGCAATCGTCAGGGCGATGTCTTCTTTCAGATGAAAAATGTTGAAGCTCCCGAAGCCTGGTCGCAACTGGCGATTGATATCGGGGCCAGTAAATATTTTCGTAAAGTCGGCGTTCCCAAAACCAAGCACGAAAACTCTGTTCGTCAGCTGGTCAACCGTGTCACCAAAGCCGTTGCCGCTTCGGCGTTAAAGCAGGGCGGTTATTTCCGTCATAAAAAAGACGCCGATATCTTCGCTAAGGAACTGAAGTACATTCTTCTTTCGCAAAGAGGTGCTTTTAATAGCCCCGTGTGGTTCAACGCCGGTCTTTGGGAGTCCTACAAAATCAATTCTCCCAGTGAGCACTTCGCGTGGGACGAAAAGAAAAAAAGAATTCAAGCCACGCATAACGCCTACGAGCGCCCGCAGTGTTCTGCTTGTTTTATTCAAAGCGTGGATGATTCGATCGAAGGGATTTTTGATTTGGCCAAGACCGAAGCCAAGCTGTTTAAGTACGGCTCGGGGACTGGCAGTAATTTTTCAAAAATTCGCAGTCGTTATGAGCTGACTAGCGCTGGTGGGATGAGTTCGGGACTCTTGTCTTTCCTGGAAGTTCTGGATAAGGGTGCTGGTGCAATCAAGTCGGGGGGCACCACTCGACGGGCTGCTAAAATGGTGGTTGTTGATATTGATCATCCTGAGGTTTTGGATTTTATCGACTGGAAAATGCGCGAAGAAAGAAAAGCCCATATGTTGATTGCGGCGGGCTTAAGTGCGGAATTTGAAGGGGAAGCTTATCGCACGGTCTCGGGACAAAACGCCAACAATTCGGTGCGTGTCACCGACGCCTTTATGAAAGCGGTAGAGAAGCAAACACCTTGGAAGCTCAAAGCTCGCGTGACTGGCAAAGCGCTGCGGGAAATGCCAGCGCCGGAGGTGTGGAACAAGATCACGCACGCGACGTGGGTTTGTGCAGATCCGGGAATTCAGTTTCATGACACCATTAACAAGTGGCATACGTGCCCCAAGACAGATAACATTTATTCCAGCAACCCCTGTTCGGAGTACATGTTTCTCGATGACTCCGCTTGCAATCTGTCCTCGATCAATCTGGTGAAGTTTTTGGATGAACAGGGACAGTTTGATTTTGAATCCTTTATTCACACCGCGCGGACTTTGTTTGTCGCTCAGGAAATTCTTGTCGACTATTCCAGCTATCCGACGCAAAAGATCGCTCAGAATTCACATGACTATCGCCCGTTGGGTTTAGGCTTTGCCAATCTCGGCAGTCTTTTGATGAGAAAAGGCATTCCCTATGACAGTGACGAGGGGCGGGCCTGGGCCGGGGCGATCACCGCGCTGATGAGTGGGGTCGCTTATTTGACCAGTGCTGAAATGGCGCGCGCCAAAGGACCTTTTGCCGGTTTTAAGAAAAATCGGGCGCCCATGCTTAAAGTCATGAAGATGCACGAAGCGGCCTTAAAAAATATTTCCTGGTCCTTCTTGCCAGAGGGGCTGGATAAGGCCGTTAAAAATCTTTGGAAGAGTGTCGTCTATAACGGCACCAAGCATGGTTTTAGAAATGCCCAGGCCACTGTCATTGCGCCAACCGGGACGATCGGTCTTTTGATGGATTGTGATACCACGGGCATCGAGCCAGATTTTTCACTGATTAAGTTTAAAAAACTTTCCGGCGGTGGCGAAGTGCAGATCGTCAATCAGTCCGTCGAGCCGGCGCTGCAATCCTTGGCGTACTCTAAAGAGGCCATTTCAGCGATTCTGCAATATGTGCAGGATCACAATACCGTTGTAGGTTGTCCCGAGATTCGCATCGAAGACATCCCGGTCTTTGATTGTGCGACGGGGGTTGTGGGACAGCGAGTGCTTTCTCCGGAAAGTCATGTGCAAATGATGGCCGCAGTTCAGCCTTTTATCAGTGGCGCCATTTCCAAAACGGTGAATCTTCCCAATAATGCCTCGGAAGGGGATATCAGTCGCATCTATTTCCTTGCCTGGAAGCTGGGGGTGAAGGCTGTGGCTATTTATCGAGATGGTAGCAAACAAAGCCAGCCTTTGAACGTCCATAAGGTGAAGAAGAAAGAGAGCGACGAGGTGCGCCCAGACTTCACAATGAAGTGTCCTGAGTGTGGCAGTGACACAGTGCTGACGAGTGGGTGCTATCGATGCCCCAATTGCGGCACCACCGTGGGCTGCTCTTGATGGAGGCACGCCTTCGCTGTGGGAAAGCCCTCCGCCTTGCGCTCAAGGCATTTTGAACGACCTCAGGTCTTTAGGGTAGGGGCTTTGGGGCTTCGCTTCAAGCTTTTGGCCGTTGGTTTTTTTTGAGTTCGGGGGTAAGCTTTCGGACTCTCGAAGAAGAGCGATAAAGGACGATTTTATGTCTAATAAAAAAGATATTTTTGGTGATGATATTGAAGAGTCGAAAGACTTTGCAAGCTTTGAAGAATTGTTTGCACAATCGGAAAAAGGTTTGGACCGTAAGCTTCGTGTGGGTGATGAAGTGCGCGGGGAAATTCTTTCCATCGGTAAAGAGGAGGCCTTCGTATCTACCGGCACTCCCGTTGATGGTTTGATTTTGACCAAAGATCTTTTGGATGAAAATAAAGAAGTAAAATACAAAGTCGGTGACGTGATTGACTGCGTGGTGACGGCTTTTAAAAATGGCGAGATCCGTCTTTCTAAGCGCGGTTCCAAAAATGCCACGACGGACTCTTTGGAAGATGCCTTTGATATGGAACTTCCTATCGAAGGCCGCGTGACCGAAACTTGCAACGGAGGCTTCCGCGTCAGTGTGCAGGGTAAAACGGCCTTCTGCCCCATCAGTCAGATTGATTTGAAGTTTGCATCAGATGCTAACGAATACGTCGGCAAGAAATTTGAGTTTTTAATCACGCAAATGGACAAGCGCAACATGGTGGTGTCTCGCCGTCGCTTGCTAGAACTTCAGCGTGCTGAAAACGAAGGCACGTTCATGCTTAAACATCAACCGGGCGCCATCCTGGATGGAAAAGTGGTTCGCATTGAACGCTTCGGCGCCTTCGTTGAGCTTGAGCCGGGTATTGAAGGTTTGATCCATGTCTCTGAACTGGGTTGGTCTCGGATCAATGATCCGCATGAAGTGGTTTCGATTGCGCAACCCGTGACCGTCAAACTTTTGAAAACGGAAGAGCTGGATGGCAAACTGAAAATTTCTTTGTCCTTGAAACAGGCGGATGGCGAAGGCAATCCGTGGTTGCAAGTGCCGCAAAAGTTCCCGGTGGGAACTGTGGTTAAGGGGAAAGTCGAAAAGAAAGAAACTTACGGTCTTTTCGTGAATATCGCACCGGGCGTGACGGGTCTTTTGCCGAAGTCGAAATGGCGTGACTCGGTCGACGCCAGCCAGTTTGAAAATAAAAAACGCGGCGACGAAGTGACGGTTCAGGTGGATCAAATTCTTTTCGATGAAAAGAAGATTTCTTTAGGTTTGCCTCGAGAAATGGAAGATACAAGTTGGCAACAACACACGGCTGCAACTTCGGGCTTCGGTTCCCTGGGTGATGCGTTTAAGAATTTAAACATCAAGCCAAAATAAACGTGAAACGTTGACGAAAAAAAGCGAAGTCATTATAAATAGTGCACTTACAACAGGGGACCGCATGGTCCCCTGTTTATTTTGTATTTTGCAACTTTGGTTATGACAGAAGAAAATAATTCGAATTTTGAAATGCGTTGTGGTGTTGTGATCGCGATCTTTGCAGCGGTCATGGCGGTGAGTGATCTGGTCGCGGGTAAGTACGGTGATGATGAAATCATCGGCACCAACGAAAAGGCCGCCGCGTATATGTGGTATCAATCGAAAAGCATCAAAGAAACTTTGGTGGAAGGCGAAAGGTCGCTGCTCCTTAGTTTGAAAAATGCCGGAGCTATTCAGGCCCGGGCTGCGGCCGGAATAGATCAGCACATCACGGACCTCAATAGAAAAATCCTGCGCTATAAAAAAGAAAAAAATGAAATTCTGAAGGGATCTGAGTCCGTAGGTAAAGACAATTGGGTTCAGGACGTCAATGGCGAGCTAGGAAAGATCATTGGCGCCCAAGAAATGGAAGTGCATTTGGCGGCCCTGGGGCAAGCCGGTGATCGCTTCGATATGGCCAGCTTGTTTTTTCAGATCTGTCTGGTTCTGGGCGCTCTGAGCCTGGTTTTAAAGAAAGAAAAACTGCAAATGCTTTTCTTTACTGGCATGTGCACCTTGGGGCTTGTCGGAACCAGCATTTCTCTTTGGGCGTATCTTTCTTTATCTTAGCTTAAATTCTTCATCCAGAAAATCAGCGCCATCTCTGCAAAATATTGATGGCGTCGTTCTCTCATATTGGCCGTTGTGTAAGGACTCGTAATGAAGTCCTTTGTTTTTCTGCCGCGATATTCCAGACTGACTTCGCAACTGTGTTCATCTTTGGGAATGATATGCAGGTGTAGATCCGCCGGGCTTTTGACGTCTTTTGATTTGGAAAAACTCCAGAATTTATCCGTCATGTAGGTGCGTAAAACGGGCATCAAACGATTCATCAGAAATTGCCCGGTGACCTCGTCGATCAAACACAAAGAGTTCACCTCTTTCAACTTTTGGGCAAAGACTTCGGCGACGTCTTCGGCGTCCCGGGTGATGGTGCAAAAGTGCAAGGCCTCTGTCAGTGTATCGACGGCGGCGGCCATGTCTTGTTCCTGGGATTTGAAGTAAGAGAGCTTCACTTCCACGTAAGGCAGATGGACGCGATAGCCTTTTTCGACAGAGACATTTTTTAAAACGTCTTCAACAATGACCGCGACGTCGGATTCACCCACACCAAGAGTATCCCACATGCGCGTGACAAAAGGATCCAGGTGCTGTGTGTGTTGCTTCAACCATTCCGCAACATAATCATTCCAAACGGATTCGATTTCTCGTGGAGGTCCTGGCAAGACGAAAACTTTTTTGCCGTGGGCTTCCAGATAAAAAGCATTGGCTGTGCCTTGGGCATTTTTTAGAACTTTACTGCCTTCTGGGAAATAACATTGCTGTTTCTGAATTTCTTTGACCACATACCCACGTGACGTCAGTCGTTCAGTCACATGTTGCCACGAGGCCTCGTCAAATTTCAGCGGCACACCAGCCCATTCCGTGACAATCTCACGAGTGAAATCGTCCGAGGTCGGTCCCAGGCCCCCGGTCAGAAAAAGCAGATCGGCTTTAGTCGCGCAAAACTCTAAACCTTCACGCATCAACTTGCGATCATCAGGCACCACAAGATGGGCCTGAGTCATCAAACCCAGATGTTTTAATTGCTTGGAAATCCAAGCGGCGTTTTTATTGACGATCTGACCATCAGTAAGTTCTGTGCCGATACCGAAGATGGCTGCTTTCATTTGACGGACTCCCTAGGGACTGAATACCAAAGTGATGTAGACGAAGAATACCGTGAGATGCACGGCGCCCTCAAGCAACGTCGTTCGTTTATTCGAAAATGTGAGAGTGCTTAGTAACAAAGTGATCGCAAGAAGCGTCATTTCGGTCGGTTTGAGACCCAAGACAACGGGTTGTCCCGTGATCAAACCGATGATTAAAACGGCGGGAACCGTAAGGCCGACGGTGGAAGCGGCAGATCCCAGACACAGATTGATCGCACGTTGTAAATCATTGCGAGCGACTGCCTTCAGTGAACTGATGGCCTCTGATGTAAAGACGATAGCCGCAACAACCACACCTCCAAGAGCGGCCGGCAGTTCCAGATAATTGATGCCGTGATCCAGGATTTTCGCAAGACTTTTGGAAAGAAGAACGATCGGTAAAATATTAAGCAGCAATAAAATGGTGTGTTTAAAGACGGTGTGTTTTGCGATTTCTACGGCATCTTCGTCACTGTGGTCGGCTTTCGTAGCCTCCAAAGCGTCGGGATGGACATAGAAGGCGCGATGACGCCCGGTTTGGGTGATCAGAAAGATCGCATACAAAACGACTGTGAAAAGTGCGACAGCCACAGACTGCAAAGTCGTTAATGTTCCGCCGTCTGTGGAAGTTGTAAAGTTAGGCAGAATCAGCGGCACAGTCGTGAGTGGAATGAGAACAGAAAGATAAGAGGCCGACCCCTGAAGGTTGTAAGACTGCTCGCGAAACTTATATCCGCCGATCAAAAGCCCCAGACCAACAACACCGTTTAAGATAATCATCAAGACCGCGAACATGGTGTCGCGACCCAAGGTTGGCGCCGCTTTAGCTCCCAGCATAACGGCCGCTACCAAGGCCACTTCAATAATGACGATGGAAAGTGTTAGAATAAGGGTTCCGTGCGGCTCGCCTAATAAAGCGGCCAATTCCTCAGCCTCATGAACCACCCCGAAGGCGGACCACAGAATGACAATGAACAGCCACAAAAACAAACCCGTCAGAATCACCGGAGAACCGAGATTGCTCAACCAAGCTGAACCAAAGATATAAAAACACAAAACGGTCAGCCAGGAGACAATAAGACGGGTGTAGGTGACTTTCTGCATGGCGACCTCCTAGGCTGAAAATGATTTAAGTTATTTACTTATGTCTTCTCTGGCGTTATCGGTCCAGACACAATGCATTAACAGGGTCAAAACCTTGCCCATCGAAGCGTCTCTCAATAGATTCCTGCGTTGAATAAACGTTCTTCCTGAAGTCCAAGGAGTTGCCATGTCTTTCAATTGGAAAGAGTTTGATCTTTACAATCCGACACCAGAACACGCGATGTTGCGCGAAACCGTGAAAGCTTTCACCGAAGCGGAAGTTGAGCCACAGGCGCACGAGTTCGATCGCAGTGAAAAATTCAATCTGCCTCTTTTCAAAAAAGTCGGTGAGCTGGGACTTTTGGGTATTACGGTCCCTGAGCAATTTGGTGGAGCCGGAATGGATGCGACAGCCGCGGTGATCGTTCATGAGGAATTGTCGGCCTCCGATCCAGGTTTTTGTTTGGCTTATTTGGCGCACTCAATGCTTTGTGTGAATAACATTGCGGTGAACGGCAGCGATGAACAGCGCGCTCGTGTTCTGCCGAAGCTGTGCTCGGGTGAATGGGTGGGTTCAATGTCGATGTCAGAACCTGCTGTCGGCACGGATGTTTTGGGCATGCAAACCCGCGCGGAAAAAAACGCCAATGGCTATGTTTTAAATGGTCGTAAAATGTGGATCACGAATGGCACGATCGATGAAAACAACACGCCTTGTGATTTGACTCTGGTCTATGCTAAGACCGGCGAAAAAAATGGACGGGCACAAATATCCACTTTCCTGGTTGAAAAAGATCATACAGGTTTTCAGGTAGGACAAAAAATCAAAGACAAATTGGGCATGCGCGGATCTAACACTGCTGAGCTTGTGTTCCAAGACTGTCAGGTTCCTGCTTCGGCTCTTATCGGACACGAAGGGGACTCGATGTTGCACATGATGCGTAACCTAGAGCTGGAACGTCTGACTTTGGCCGCGATGAGCCTAGGCATTGCTCGTCGCTCTATTGAAATCATGAATCGTTATGCCCAAGAGCGCGAAGCTTTCGGAAAATCCTTGAATTTCTTTGGACAGATTCAGCGCTACGTTGCTGACAGTTATGCCGAGTACAAAGCGGCCCGTGCTTATGTTTATGAAACCGCTCGCCGCATGGATTTGAATAAAGAAGGCAATCGTCTGGACTCAGACGGTGTGAAGCTGGTGGCGACAACCATGGGTAAGAATGTGGCGGATCGCGCGATCCAGGTTCTAGGTGGTTACGGCTACGTCGGTGAATACGTCGTGGAAAGACTTTGGAGAGACGCCAAACTTCTGGAAATCGGCGGCGGAACTATTGAGGCGCACCAAAAAAATATCACTCGTGATTTGGCTAAAAATCCTGAGTTCTTGCACAAGTAGGTTTCATGTTTCCATACGGGCCCGAGCTGGATATCAATGCTCATTTGAAAGTTCATTATCAATTGGTGCTTGAGAAAATCGGGCCTTTGCTGACCGACGAACGTCGCCAGAAAATTGAGCGCGTGGTCTCTTTAAGAAACTTCGATACCGCTGTGGTTTTGGAAGGCATTTACGACCGCGGCAATATTTCGGCGGTGATGCGAAGTGCGGAAGGCTTGGGCTTTGGCAACTTCCACGTCATTGAAACTCAGGAAAAGTTCAAAGAAGCCAATCGGGTCACGCAAGGTGCAGACAAGTGGGTTGAGGTGCAGAAATGGAAAAAAACCTCCGACTGCGTGAAGACCTTGAAAGAACAAGGCTATAAAATCTGTGTGACTCATTTGGATGCGAAAGCAAAGCCTCTGCATGAAATTGATTTTTCCGGCAAGGTGGCTGTGGTTCTCGGCAATGAAAAAGACGGCGTCTCGCCAGAGATGATCGCGGCGGCCGATGAGACCATTATCATTCCGATGACGGGCTTTGTGCAGAGTTTTAATATCTCGGTGGCCGGCGCCTTAAGTCTTTACCACATCAGTCAGGATCGTTTGAAAAAGCTGGGAACAAATGCATCGTTAACGTCAGAAGAACAGGGGATTTTGCGTGCGCACTATTATATGCGCACGCAGGATTCAGCGGTGCAATACCTGCAGGAACTTTTTGATCGCGGGACTTTGCAGGCCTAATTTCTTTGCGTTACTTTTTTCCAGAAGAGTCTTTTTGATATTTATTTTTACCCGCTTTTTTTAACAGCTTCTCATAAAAGGGAAGTTGTTTGTCTAAACTTTTTTGAAGTTCCGGATCGTTGACTTTACGACATTCAGACAGGGCATCGATGGTGCCTTGAGGGTCGTATTTATTCTGATATTCCCCCGTGACACTGTTCATTCTGCGCACAAGTTCTTTCTTGAAGACATGCAAAGTCGCCTGATCCAGCTTCGCTTTGGGGGCAATCGCCTTTCCTTTTTCTTCTTTGCTTAACTCGGCATAGGATATTCCGCCCAGACTGCCATCTTTCTGAAAACCCATTTTCACATAAGGCGTTTTGTTATCCTCTAAATGGAAAACCACATCTTGACCGGCAAATTTGTGCTCGATCGAGTAGATCGATGAGTCGGTGATAAAATAAATAGTCTTCCCCCAGGGAAGCGCGATGGGAGTGGGGGATTCCAGTCCCAACTTCTGACTTTGCCCCTCTGATTTGTCATTTAAGGATTCGTGACAGCGCACGATATTTGTAAGCTCTTGTGAAGTCTGGGCGTAAGAAGAGGCGCAAAGAACGAAGGCGAAAGGAAGAAAAAGGTATTTCATACCTTCAGATTAAAGAAGCTTTGAGGTGGACGCGAGTCCAGAATACCCTTACTCTAAACAGAGAGTGAGGTAGAACAACTATGAAAATAACATCCTTGATGCTTTCTTTATTGTTATTGTCCTCCTGCGCGGAAAAGAGTCTGCAAAGCGGTGGGGGCGACTCCGAGATCACGCCGGCGCCAAAGTCCTCATTTTTTATGACCAAACCGCAGCCGACCGAGCCGGTGGAGCTGGTTTTTGATAAAAAGTATGCCGGCGGCAGTGCCGTGAACTATCGAAAGAACGAGGACCTGAGAATTTCCGGAAGCGCGACTTTGGACCCGAAGGCTTTGCGGCAGGTAGGCAAACCCGTTAAAAAGAACAAGTCATCATTATACGTCTTTGATTTGCGGCAAGAGTCACACGGCCTGATCAATGATACGCCAGTGACGTGGCAGGCGGATCGTGACTGGGCCAATGCGGATTTAAATCATGATGAGGCCGTTCGGCGGGAACGTCGCCTATTGGGCGATCTGCGAGTCGGAGAAAAGGTGGCCGGCACTTTGATTAAGAGTATTGAAACCGAAGAGAGCATGGTTCGCAGCGCAGGTCATCAGTACGTGCGCCTTACGGTGACGGATCATGTGCGCCCGGTCGATTCTGAGGTGGATCGGTTCATCGAAGCCTTTCGTGTGCTGCCGGAAAATTCGTGGGTGCATTTTCATTGTCGAGCAGGGAAGGGGCGAACCACGACCTTCATGGTTTTGTACGACATGCTGATCAATGCTCGTTACGTTTCTTTCGATGACATTGTCGAAAGAAACAAAAAGCTTAGTAACGACTATGATGTCTTGGCGGTCGGTGATCCGAAGGATTGGAAGTATCCTTATCAAAAAGAACGTGCGGAATTTGTTCGTCAGTTTTACGAGTACGCAAAAGCCAATCCGCGCGGCGAAAAACAGCTTTGGTCTGAATGGGTGAAGTGATGAAAAAATTTTTTGTCTTAGCAGCTCTGCTTGTAATTTGTGGTTGTGCCACGCAAAAAAAAGAAACAGCGAATTGGGATGAGTTCCATGATCTAAAGTCCTCGTCCGCGGACAAGACGAAAAAGGCGGAAAAAAAGACTTCTGAAACGACCTCAAAGCCGGGCGGAATTGTTGTCGATGGACAGGATGTGCAGACCTTGGAAAAGATGACCAAGGCAGTTGAATTGTTCGTGTTGAAAAATCAGAAAGCCGACTTTGCAAGGATGTGTAAGGACAAACGCTTTGACTGCTTCGTTGACGAGAAGCCTTTCCCTAAAGCGAAAAAGATTGTGAAACGCACGGTCCCACCTTATGCCAGCGGCTCGAAGATGGGTCTGCAAGGTGAAAAGCGGGTGCAGGTGAAATACGACTTTTATCCCTAAGATCGTATTTTAGTTTTTTCTAAGAATAAGAGACTTCATCAAGGGCTCCTGATCGGGGAGCTCAAAGTCCACGCCCTGCGCTGGTGCTGGCAAAATTTTAAACGAAAAATCTTTTTTCAGTTTGTTCAACTTCAGATGCAGGTCTCCCGTTGTCCATTTTTCGTAGTTCGTGCAGAACAACAGCAGACCATTTTTTTCCAGGCAGTACAGAGCATTAATCAAAAGTTCGTCGAAGTTTTTGCTGATTGAAAATACGCCGTTTTTAGAGCGACCAAAGGACGGCGGATCACAGATAATCAAATTGAATTTTCTTTTACGGCGAATCGTACCCTTTAAGAAAAGGATGCAGTCTTGAACCCAGAACTCGTACTTGTCGTCTTCGGGATTCAAACCGTTGATCTCGAAATTCTTTTTGCTCCAGTCGATAAAGTTTTGCGAAACATCGACGGTGCAAACTTCCTGGGCTCCCGCTAAGGCAGCAACTAGGCTGAACCCGCTGGTATAAGAAAACAGATTCAGAACACGACGGTCTTGCGCATGTTTTTGCACCCACAGGCGATTTTCACGTTGATCCAAGAAAAGCCCGGGGGATAAGCCTGTGTTATTGCGCAGCTCATACTTCACGCCATTTTCTTTGGCGATCCAAACGGCAGACGTATTGCCAATATTCCAAAGAATTTCCGCGTTAGGATCTTCTCCTCTATTTAACATCTTGCGAATGTAGATTTTCTTATGCAGTTTTTTGGCCAGTTTTTCAAAGCGCAAAAGATCCTGAACGCTGGGATCGGATTCTTTGTACCAATAAACCCAAAGATGATCTCCGTACTGGTCGATGCGGTAAGAATCGATTTCACGGTGGCTAAGGCGCAGACACTCGTCTTGAAGTTCTGAAAACTTGTACATGCGCTCGCGACGTTGCAGAGCTTCGGCGACGGTCAAAGCTTCAATATCCGTTAAAATATCACTCTGCGTGGCCCAGACGGGAAGTTCTGTTTCGTAGTGAACTTTCTGGCCTCGCAGTTCAAAGCTTAATGAATGGGAGTGCAAACATAGGCGAACGAAGCGACTGCCCCCATGTTCCTCATCACCCAGAATGGCAAGGCCATTGGCTTCGGCGTGCAGCCGGATTTGGTGAGGCTTACCGGTATGAGGAATGGCTTCCCAAAGCTCATAGGGGCCTAAGGATTCAAGCCACTTAAAGGTTGTTTTTGAGTTGGGCTCTTTTGCCAGCGAGCTGACGAAAGAATTTTTCTCTTTTGTAATTAAGGATTCGTAAGTGAATTCCTTTTTTTCCGACTTCTTGTCGGTCAGGAACAGATATCTTTTCGCGACCTTGTGTTGTTCAAAAAGTTGTGTCAGTTCGGCGGCCACTTCCGACGAAGTTGGGAAAACCAAGGCCCCCGAAGTGGCTTTGTCCAGGCGGTGAACAGGATATAATTTTCGATCAAGCTCTTCTTCGTATATTTCGACGCAACCGCGCTGCCCATATTCGGGAGTATGCGTGTTAAGGCCTGCAATCTTGTCAACGAAAATGCAGCCAGCAAATTCGGTGTATTTGAGCTTAATTACTCGTGTCATCAGTCTACTATAGTTCGGTTTTCATTGAGGGTCACTGCCATATTCGCTACAAATAGAGCCTGGACCTTGCCCTGCGAACAGTCCTCGCTCTTGCGAAACTCGGGTCAAGATCCAGGCGCTATTTGCAGCGAAAACGGAGGAACTGAATGAAAAACCTAACTCTACTTGTCCTATTTGTGCTGCCTTTTTTGGTGGGATGCGGAATTCAATCTTTACCACAAGGTAAAAATGCGACTGAGGCCGCTTTGGCAGAGGTCAATAACCAATACAAACGTCGGGCAGATTTGATTCCCAACTTAGTGAATGTCGTTAAAGGTTATGCGAAGCATGAACAAGAGACTTTGACTCAAGTGACTGAAGCTCGGGCTAAGGCGACTTCAAATCAGATTGATCCTTCCAAGGTGACGCCGGAGCAGTTGGCGAAGTTCCAACAAGCGCAACAAGGTTTGTCGCAAGCTTTGGGTCGTTTGATGGTGGTTGTTGAAAAATACCCGGACTTGAAAGCAGACCAAAATTTCCGTGATCTTCAAGCTCAGTTGGAAGGCACTGAAAATCGCATCACGATCGCGCGTCAGCGTTACATTGAGTCCATCAATGCGTTCAACAATCTTGTTACAGTCCCGCCAACTAGTTGGACGAACTCGATCATGTACCATTTCGAAAAAATGCCTCAGTGGGATATGACAGCGGAAGAAAAAGCGACTGCTGAAAAAGCACCTGAAGTGAAATTCTAATAAATGCGTTTTCTTCTTGTTCCTTTTTTTCTTTTCTTTCTTGGTCTGGGGGTCGCTCAGGCCAAGTTCAATCCACCTCCTTTAACGGGGCCGGTGATTGACGAAGTCGGCTTTTTGACTCGCGGAGATCGTCAAGAGCTCATGCAGCTTCTTTATGATTTCAATCGTCGGGGCGTAGCGCAGGTTCAGGTTCTTATTGTTCCGGATCTTCAGGGGCTTCCGATTGAACAGGCTTCTATCGAAATCACAGATCAATGGAAGCTGGGTGACGCCAAAAAAGACAACGGCGTGTTGTTTCTGATTTCGGCCCAAGAACGGGCCCTGCGCATTGAAGTGGGGCAGGGTTTGGAAGGGGCGATCCCGGATATTTATGCGAAAAGAATTATTGCCGATCAGGTGGTTCCTCTTTTCCGCTCCAAACGATATTCCGCGGGAATTGTTTTGGGCGTTCACGAAATTTTACGTTTAGCAGATAAAGAATTTGCCGAACAAAACGGAATTACCGAAGCAACCACACAGGAAAATGGCAAGGGCGGGGATATTCCTCTTTTTGTTATTATCATCGTGCTTGTTATCATCTCGATCCTTGGCCGCTTCGGAGGCGGTCGCGGTCGTTACTATCGCGGCGGCGGTGGTTTTGGCGGATTTGGTGGCGGTGGCTTCGGTGGGGGCGGAGGCGGCGGCGGCGGCTGGTCCGGT
>NZ_JTEV01000005.1 GCF_000786105.1 Bdellovibrio sp. ArHS | reverse complement strand
CATTGGGTCGATTTAAGATCGCCAGAGTATAATGGGAAGCCCTTTACGACGACCTTCATCTATGGCTACTACGACGCCAATATGATTTTTATCGAGCCGATGATCACACGGGACTACTTGCTGAAGAAAAGAAAGTTTGAACAAGAATTGATGTTACCTAAGACCTTCACGCAAAGAGGTTACTATCCGCAGAAGTATTCGATTCATTTTGATAAAGCCCGACGTATGCATATCGTTACTTTAAAACATTTAAAAGACATGCAGTGATTAAGGTACAAAAACTTTTTGGCAAGCCGGTGCCGACAAGAGATTAATAAGGCGTTCACCTTGCTTGGGTAGTAAAGCATTTTCAGTAGCGTGAAGCCACATTTCTTGGGCCGTGCCGGCAAAGTCTTTTCCACTGCGGGAAGATTCGGCAAGAGCATTTTCAATTATAGCCAACCACACCAGAGCTTTGCGACGCTCTTGTTGCCATTGTTCGTACGAGGCCGGGAAGAACTTTTCGGTGGAACGACCGGCATCAAAGCTTTCCTGAAAGTTATAGTGTCCCAATGAGGACACCGACTTCAAGGGTTTTTGCGCGAACTCGGGCTGGTCATCAATAAGCAGTGTGCGTTGCGGATTCCAGTCGGGAAGACCCTCAGACAAAACCTTTTTATACTGCTCGGAAAATTTCAGTGTCTCGTTATGAGAAACCCGTGTGAGGTCCTCAAAAGAAAGAATGCGATGACTGATGTCGAGCAGACTTCGGCCATCGGAAAGAGTCACCTTATTTAACAAAGCGATATTGCGGGCTTTGGTGCCGCCACTAAAAAAACTGATACGGACTTCAGAATGATTTTTCAGAAGAAACTCGATGACTTCTGGCAGGTAGTCGGTAGGACGGTAAAACTTTCCTTCGACTTCCAGATTCTTCGCGCTGAGTTCGTTTTTATTTTCAGGATGAACGGTATAAAAGGTGGTCCAGTCAATATCAAAGACGATATCGATAGGTTGCTGGGCCTCAGCCGGTCGGAAGCTCAGAATCAGAATGAGGGCCACCAACCAGTTTTTCATGAAGCTTTAGAATACAACGGTCGCCGATGCGTACACGAGGGATGTATTTTCGTTGATAAGCTGCACATTGGAGTCGTCGCCATTGGGCTTTAAGGACGAGCCCGAGTTCGTATGACCTGCTGCCACCGAAAAGGTTTCATTGATTTCGTAACCGATCTCTTGAGTCATTTCAAAAGTATCACGCATCACGTTTTGGTAGGACCACGTATTACGGTGACTAAATTCCGCAGAAACAGAAATTCCCGTTGTGAAAGTGTAAGCCATCGAAAACATTTGCGTCGACGACCATTGTGTATTCACACGTCCGTCCAACGCGGTTTCGTATTGATGGAAGTTGCGGCCCGCAGAAACGGCTCCGGCGATTTCCAGTCCCGAAATAAGACGGTCTGGATTGATCATCAGGTTCGCCGTCGTGGAAAGAGAAGCAATCAGATTTTGGCGAGTGTGGGAGTCCTTCGAGGTGGGGAGGCCCGTGCTCACTCGATAGCCCATCATAAAAGTCTTACCCAAAGCAAATGGCGCACGGCCCAGGCTGACTGACGTATCGGAAAAATCATTGTTTTCAGGGTATTTCAAATCTTGAGAATATCCGCCTTGCACGCGCATCGAGAACTTGTCGTTAAACTTCAAATTCATACGCATCATATAATCCATCGCATCTTGGCGTGTTCCGTCTTGGAAATCATACAGACTCGTTGAGCGACTGGCATTGATAAAACCACTCCACATACGCCCTTGTTTTTTCGGCTGTTGCACCAGTGTTGTCGAAGAGGTGACAGAGGCGTTGGCGAAGACCTGGCTTGCCAGCAGAACTGTCGTCAAAAATCCGATAAGGGGGCGCATAGCAAAAGACATAAACACTCTCCTTCGGGCTTAATTTGCAGGGAGGGTGCCAGAAGCCGCAGGGCTTTAATTGCATCTTGATAAGCTTTACCTGTCTAAGTATTGGTCAGGGGCCAGTCTCTGGCATCTAGCGCATTGACATAGGAAATGACGGCGATGACCATGAGCTGTGGCAATAAAAGTACGTGATTATATTTTGATATTCTCTGATGGTGCATGTTCAGGAAATCCTGGCCCCGGTGGGTGGGGCAGTGTGGTTCTTTTACCCAACGATCAGGTGCAGGAACTTGGTGATGGAGAGCGATCGACGACCAACAATCGCATGGAAATGACTGCGGCGGTGGAGGCATTAAAATTTATTTCTGCTGTTCCCGGGCCTGTGCATTTTTACACCGATTCTACCTATTTGATTCGTGGAATTACGCAGTGGATTTGGGGATGGAAGAAGCGCGGCTGGAAAACGGCCGAAGGCGGCGAAGTTTCCAATCGGGATATTTGGGAAGAGCTCGCACAAATCATCCAGTCCCGTGGACCAGGAAATAAAATCGAGTGGAAGTATTCCCGCGGCCATGTCGGCACTCCTGGGAATGAACGCTGTGATCGTATCGCGGTCGCTTTCTCAAAAAATGATTACATATCTTTATATCAAGGCCCTTTAAGCTCTTATGCCATTAATTTGCTGGAGGTCCCGGCGGATACTTCGTTGCCTGAAATGCGGTCTCCGACAGAAAAGAAAGAGGCTTTCAGTTACTTAAGCAACATTGGTGGGTTGGTCTACCGCCATCGAAACTGGCCTTCCTGTCAGAATCGCGTGAGCGGCAAGTCAGGAGCGAAGTTTAAAAAGGCGTCCTCGGCTGCCGATGAAATCGAAATTTTGAAATCCTGGGGATTGAATCCTCAGACGGAAATCAAAGAAGGATAAGCATTATGGAAATCGCCAATCGTCATATTCTTATCACAGGCGCCAGTCGTGGAATCGGCAAAGCCTTTGCGAAAATGTGCGCGGAAGACAAAGCTCATCTTCACGTCGTCGTACGACAACCTGATTCCAATCTGGCCAAAGAGCTTCAAGAAGCTGGCGCAAAATCAGTCACGGTATGGGAAGCAGACCTTTCCACCCGTCAGGGCGTCGAGCATTTACTGAAAAGCTTAGAGGGCACACCGATTGACATTCTTTTTAACAATGCAGGAATGTTGACGGGCGGATTGATTGAAGAGCAACCTTTGGATGACATCTACAAAATGTTTCAGGTGAATGTGAATGCCCTGGTTCATTTGACCCACGGCTTGCTTCCCGGAATGTTGCAACGGAAGCGGGGTAAAATCATCAATAACTCCAGCGTTTCAGCGTACATGCATTTTCCTTGTGCTTCCACTTATGCGGCATCAAAAGCGGCCGTCATGGCTTTTACGGACTGCATTCGTATGGAGCTGAAAGAAACCGGCGTGACGACCTTGTTGTTAGTCACACCAGGAATCAAGACGCGCATGTTTGATGAAATCGAGACTTTGTATTCGAAAAATTTTGCTATTCCGACAGAAAGCATTTCGCCGGCGAAGTACGCACAGATGATTCGTGAAGCTATTTTGCATGATATTGAAGTGCTGGAGCCAAGCGGTCTGACGGGGGTTGGTTTGAAAATCGCGAAGTTTGTAAAACCGCTTTTTGATATCGAAGTGGGTCGCCGTTTTAAACGGTCCTAAGTAAAAAAAGTCCGTCATCGGACGGACTTTTTTCTAAAAAATTTAAGGATTGAAATTAAGAACGCCCGAGCCCACTGCGCCGGTCACAGTCATTTTCATGGGCTTGCCTTCGATCGAGCGCATTGGCACCGGGAAGATCACGGAATAAGGCGTATAAAAGCGGTTGTGATAAGGGTATAGACCCTCGACTTCAACTAACTGCAATTTAATTTTCTTCGCCTTGCCTTCATAGCGTCGACCATCGACATCCAGGAAGATTTTCCAGATCGTGGACGTTTTGGAAAGATCGTCGTTCTTTCTTTCCGGAGTATAAAAACTCAGGAAAACTTCAGCTTCTTTACTAAGACGGTTTTCAAATTTGTTTTTTTCCTCTGCGAAGCGTGTTTCATCCCACTGGTAAAGCATGTTGCTTTGTTCAAGCTGAGCTTTTGCCACCGCTGAAGTTATGACTGTCGCCTGAAAATCCAAAGTGTTGTAAAAGCCGGTGTACTTGCGCACTTGATCCGAATGCTTCTCAATGACTTCCATGTAGTCGTCTTTGGTTTTGATAGTATGTCCTGCGGGCGTGACCTCATAAGTGCTGGCGCAAGCGGATAGAAAAAGACAAAGGCTTAAAAGATACTTCATTATTTTGACTCCAAGAAACCATCCAAGAATTTTTTGATATCGGCAAAAACAGTCGTGCGCATAATATCGTTCACGACTTCGTGCTTCGCCTCGGGATAAATGTAAATGTCCTTTTTCTGGCTGCCTAATTTATCATAGAACTTCTTGGCTTCCAGGCTGCTGACCACAGGGTCATTTTCGGCAATCACAAAAAGAGCCGGCTTTTTAATTTCATTCGCGCGAGGGCGCACATATTCGAAGGATTCCAGGAAACCCAAAAACGCGCCCGGTGAAATTCGATTGTGGCGAAGTGCATCCTGTTCGAATTCACGAATCACATCCGGATCACGCGTCAGCATATCGTTTGTCAGTTCATTACCCATCGTGATCGTCGGCAACAGAGTGTTCAGAAGAACGGCACCCTTTGATTTGTAAGTGGGAACAGGAACGGACACCCCCAAAAGGGGGGAACTGACGACGATGCCGTCACAGCGAAGATCGGGATTGCGAAGCAAGGTTTTTAATTCGATCAAAGCGCCCATCGAGTGACAGAAAAGAATCACAGGCCCTTTTTTTACTTTGTCCTCTTTTAGAACCATGTCCAAAAATATTTTATAGTCTTTGCAGTAGTCATCAAATTGCGCGACATAACCGCGACGACCCTCTGAACGACCATGACCGCGTAAATCCCAACCGTAAAAACTCCACTGATCATTTTCAAATGCTTTAATCAAGCGATGGTAAGACTCAGAGTGTTCTCCCTGACCATGATTGATGATCACAGTGCCACGGGCGTTGGGATTGTCCCAAATTTGAAAGAACAGGTTGATATCCTGATAACCTTTAAAAAAGCCTTCAGATCTTTTGTACATATCCTCTAGATTGCCGCGAGAGCAATCAGGGAGCAAGTCAAATCAGGCCCCGGACCACGATTGTATCGTGCGGTTCCGGACTGGATTCACGATAATCGATATTGAAGTGAATGCCCCGGGATTCATGGCGACGAAGCGCACACTCGACAGAGAGATCCGCAACGATCGCGATGTTGCGAAGTTCTAAGATGTCCGAATGGATTTTCATGTGCGAATAATATTCTTTCGTCTCGGCCAAAATATTTTTTAGGCGATGCTGGGCGCGTTCCAGACGTTTGTTAGAGCGAACAATCCCCATGTAGTTCCACATCAGGCGGCGGATTTCGTCCCACATGTGGTTGATGACGATCATCTCGTCGTCGTTTGCTTCCTCGGGGTGTGTCCAAGGTTTAGGGTCTAGAGGAAAAAATTGATCCGTGTCCCACTGCTGGCGAATCTGTTCCGAGCAGTTGTGGGCCATAGTCAGACATTCTAGAAGAGAATTTGAGGCCAGGCGATTGGCGCCATGAAGACCTGTGCAAGCTGTTTCGCCAACAGCCCAGAGTCCCGGAATGTCGGTGCGACCGTTTAAGTCTGTTAGCACACCCCCGCACAGATAGTGTGCTGCGGGTACGACGGGAATGGGGTCTTGGCTCATATCAATACCGAACTCAAGACACTTGTTGAAGATCGTGGGAAAACGGCTTTTCAGGAAATCACGATCCAACTTCGTCATGTCCAGATAGACACATTCAGCGCCGGTTCTTTTCATCTCTTTGTCAATGGAGCGAGCGACGACGTCGCGAGGCGCGAGTGAACCCAACTTGTGATACTTCTGCATGAAAGGTTGGCCCGCGCTATCGATAAGTTCGCCGCCTTCGCCGCGCAAAGCTTCCGAGATCAAGAAGTTGCGGGATTCGCGATGATACAAACATGTGGGGTGGAATTGCATGAACTCAAGATTGGCAATGCGCGCGCCCACGCGATAAGCCATCGCGATGCCGTCGCCAGTCGCGCCACTCCAGTTCGAGGTGTACAGATAAACTTTTCCAGCGCCCCCCGTGGCGAGAATGGTGTTCTTCGCAAGAAATGTATGCACCTCGCCATCATTTTTGTTTAAAGCGTAGGCACCGACACAGCGAACGGGTGTCATGTCGTCGGGATCGACTTCTTTATTCACAATGAGGTCGATGGCATAGAAGCGTTCAAGAAGAGTGATGTTGGGATTTTCACGGACACGCGCCAAAAGAGTGCGGTGAATTTCTAAACCGGTTTGGTCTTCGAAGTGCAAAATGCGTCGAAAGCTATGCCCGCCCTCGCGCGTCAAATCGATTTCAGTGGTTTCTTCGGAGCCTCTTTTTTTAACGTCAAACTGTACGCCCCAGTTTAGTAAATCATGAATACGTTCAGGGGCTTGTTCAACATAATTACGAACAACAGTTTCTTTGCAAAGACCGGCGCCCGCGGTCAAGGTGTCATGAATGTGGGATTCAAAGCTGTCCTCTTCCGACATCACAGCCGAGATGCCCCCTTGAGCCATGGCAGAGTTCGTACCCCCCGCTGTTTCTTTGGCAAGAACAATCACTTTCCCCAATGAAGAAAGCTTTAAAGCCAGTGCTAATCCTGCAGAGCCAGAACCAATAATCAAAACATCGGGGCGATGAGTACTCATAGTGGCATCTTCTTACCGCTTTTGTTGGCATTTGCAAAGGACTCTTGCTTGATTCTTACCAGTTTCTAAAACTACAATAAAATCAAAGACGTCGAGCGGAAGTGACAAGGCAAGATGCTTTGGGCCCCGCCGGAGGACTGTTACAGGGAAGGAACCGTCTCAATGAAAGTAAAACTCATCGCCGTCCTCGTTGCTGTTGCCGCGATTTTTATTGGCGCTGTCTTGTGGCGAACGGACAGTTTCGTCTACGGTGACAGAATGAGCTGGGTGGAAGCCCAAACGCGCACCCAAGTCGGCGCGATCAATCACTCCTTGGCGACCGAGTTGAAAACTCTGCAACGCGTAGTTGCGACCTTCAATGCGGAAAACTTCCAAAAAGGTAAATTGAACTGGAATGTTCTGGCGCCTTACTATGCGGTGGCGTCTTTCGCTGTCAACGGCGGTCAACTTGAGCCGCAAGTAATCGTGGCCAAAGAAAATTCGAAGGCGGCCAGTTGGACGCCCGAGTTCGTTAAGTCAGCAGTGGGTGATATCGCGAACAGAACTTCGGATCTGCGTTTTTATGTGAAGCCTTTTCAGGATTCACAGCGCGGTCGTTATGTGGCTCTGGTGTTTTTAGAAGGCAATAAAGCCTACGCTCTTTTTGGTTCAGGTGAAATTTTTCAATCAGTGATCGATGCTCAGCGCGGCGCTTTGAGTTCTTTTTCCGTCGTGACCTCGGCGGGACTGACGGTGGGGCATTCTGTGCCCGAATATCTTGGAACCGTGATGCGTGACGATCCGGTTTTCAAAGAGGCGCAAAAAAGTGGGTCCTCTCATGGCAGCAACACTTTCCAGCTGAAGTCGGGTGATCTTTACGGCATGTACGAGATGATTCCGCAAAGTAACTTGCTGGTTTTAAGTTCCGCGCCGTTGAAGGAAACGATGAAAGGCCGCACGGGTCTTTGGTGGCAATTTTTGTTGATGGGGGCGGGCTTGATGACAGTCGCCGCGGCGGCCCTTTTGTGGTTGTCGTCATCAACGGAAAAACAAATTGCGAATCTTGAAGAGGAATTGCAAACGGCCAAGGCTCGTCCTCTGGTACCACCAGTTTCGGAAAAAGTGATCGCGCAAGATCCTGAAGTCGTGCAAAAAGAAAAAGTGCAGGCGTCGATGAAAGTGGCCTCGGCGTTGGCGCACGAAATGCGCGGTCCTTTGGCTTCGATCCTCGGTTATTCGCAAATGATTCTGGCCAAGGCGCCAGAAAGTGAGATCGTGCAAAATACGGAATCCATCTTGCGTGAAACTCGCGCGGCTCGCAGTGTTTTGGATAAGCTTTTAGGTTACGCCGGGGAAGAGGTTCAGGAAAAGAACTCGATGAAGGTGGAAGGTCCGCTCGTGAAAGCCTTGAAGGATCTCGAACCTTTGTTTGCGCAAAAAGGTGTGAAGCTGACCAAGAACTTTCAAGAGACATCGGTTTTGGATTTGCATGTTGATGCGGTCATGCGCGCTTTTACCAATATTCTTCATAACTCTGTGGAAGCTATGGAGCGCATGCCGAAAAAAGAAATCATCGTGGATCTGTTTGAGGACGCCGAAGGCGTTCATTTGGATATCGCGGACACGGGTGAAGGCATTGAAGCTGGTAATGTCGATAAGATCTTCGATCCGTTTTTCACCACACGCTCTTTCCACAATCACATGGGCCTGGGGCTTTCGGTGGCTTTCGGAATTTTGAAAGAGCACAACGCAGAAGTACGGGTCGAGTCACAACGGGGCCAGGGTGCCAAGGTTCGTATCCTGTTTAAAAAAACAACGGCGGCGTCTGTTTTGAAAGCGCCGACGGAAGTTCTTGCAGCAAAGGAAGAGCCACTCGTGATTTCACCGGAATTGCCGAAGTTAACCGAAGAATCTGTTCACCACGAAGAAGCCAAAGCTCACTTCGACGAGGTCAAAGCCAGCGCACCAGCGGCTTCACCTTTGGATATCAACATTGACACCTTGTTGGAACTGCCCGAAGTGGCCGAGGCCGTCCCGGCGACAGCTCCGGATGCAGCCCTGACGACGGATTCGGCAAAACCGAAAATCTCTACACCGATGGTTTCAACTTCGACAGTGAAAAGCACGTCGTCCCCAGCGTCCACGTTGGGCAGTGACGAGTTCAGTTTCATTGATGGATTTTTGGGTGACGAGCCCAAAGCCCCAGCCAAGACCGAGGTTGTCGCGAGTGAGCCTAGCAACACTGTTGCTGTAGAAGTGACGGCCGATGAAGTGGCGACCACCATTGATTCCGCACCGATCAGCGAACCGGCAGCCGCGCCTACGGCCGAAGAGCTGGCCACACTGAATGATGAACTGACGCCGGTCAATCTGGTGATGCCACCGAAAATGACGGCTAAACCCAAAACTTCAAAGCTGGATACTTATCACGTAGAAATTCGTCGACCTGGAAAGAGGCTTTAGTTGAATATTCGCGATTATAGTTCTCAGTTTACGATCTTTGTTTTCACCACGGATGTGGATGCGGGCGCCTCTGCGAAAGTGTATCTTTCGCAGGCGGGCTATGATGCTTATTATTTTCAAGATCCAGAAACCTTGGAGCAAAGATTAAAAGAAAGTCCGCCGCATATTCTAGTTTTTTCTACGGCGGCTTTGGCGGGCTCTTTGAGTGACTTCGTCAAGATCGTTCAGGACATCAACGATGAAATCAAGTTCATTGCGGTGTCCGCCATTTCCCAGTTTGACATTTTAGCGCAGTACAACGGTTTTGGATTTGTCGATGTGATTTCCGATGAATCCGCAGCCCTGGAATCCCGTATTGTCTGGGCGGTCGATCGCGCGTGTGAAAAAATGTATCTGACTTTTCAGAATGAACAGCTTTTTGATGATTTACAATCCACCAAAGCCAAAGTGGAAGAAGTGCACGAAGCGGCCGTAAACAGCTTGAAAAAGGCGGAAACGGAAATTTCAACACCCAAAGTCTCGATGCGAATCACCGACTATCGATCCGCGCAAAGCAAAGAGGATTTGATTCAGAAATACCTGAATCATCTGCCGAACTCTTTGTGCATTTTCTTTAAATTTCTGCCCTCCGTTCGTTCGTTTGTTGCGACCCATGCGCAGGGTATTCCGGCCTCCGATATTCAGGGTGTCGGCGTGCAACTGGAGTCCTCCGATGTGAAGGACCTGACCACACAAATGGCGATGGGACTTTTGCCAGCGCGGTTTAATGAGATGCTGGTTGAGGCATTTCATTTAAGTCCCCCGAAAGCTTTGCCGCTGTATGCCCATCATGCCTTGGAAGGCGTGTTTGTCTATTCGGGAAGCATCAGTGCGGCCGAATCTGCGCAATTGGCCGAAGAGTTCAGTCTGCTTTCGATCTGCTATTCGGCGTTCACTCTGGAAAAGAAAGTAGACTCCTTAGAGGTCCAAGATTTTATCACGGAACTGTATAACCGTAATTTTTATCAAAAAGCTTTGAGCGACGAAGTGTCGCGGGCGCGGCGTTTAAAACAGCCGATTTCCGTCGTTAAAATTGCGATGGATGATTTTTATGAGATTGAATCATCTTTGGGTGAAGCGGTGAGAGACGAGTTGCTTAAATCCGTTGCAACCATCATCACTAAGACCAGTCGTACCAATGATTTGACGTGCAGGACTTCTGCTAACGAAATAGCTATGATATTACCGCATTGTTCAAAAAAGGGAGCGGCTCTGCGTTCAGAAAGACTTCGCCGCATTATCGAGGGGACCTCTTTCATGGACAATGGGATGAAAGTGTCTATCAGTCTGGGAGTGAGTGAGTATCCCTCATTGTGTGATTCTGCCAAAACTCTGGATGAGACATCGACCAAGGCTCTTTTACACATCACGGACAAGGGCGGAAATAAAATTTGTCTGTATAAGGCTCCGGAATCACATCGTCCCGAGTTTGAAGTGGCACCCGATTAGACGAATGGAAAAATAAGTTTGATGGAAATGTATCGACACACCTTTGCGGAAATCAACTTGGATCATCTGGCGCACAACATTCGGTTGTTGCAGTCGTCATTTCCGCAGACTCCTTTTCTTTGTCCCATGGTGAAGGCCAATGCTTACGGCCATGGTGATGTGCAATTGGCACGTTTTTTAGAGTCCTTAGGGGTAAAACATCTGGGTGTGTGTTTGATCGAAGAAGGTCTGTTGCTTAGAAATTTCGGAGTCAAAGCCGAAATTCTGGTCTTTCGCGGTTTCGACCGGGAAGGTGCAGAAAAAATTCTTCAATATCAGATGACCCCTGTCGTGAGTACCTGGGAACATATCGAACATCTGGAAGCTGCGGCCGACCAACCTGTGAATATTCATCTTAAGTTTGATACGGGGATGAATCGTTTGGGTTTTCGCCCGGAAGAGGCGCAAAAAATTTTCGATCGACTTTGGCAGAATAAAAAGATTCGCCTGAAGGCTTTGGTCACACATCTTTATAACGGTGATGATGCTTTGGACACCCAAGGTCAAAGTGCGGAACAATTACGCCAACTGCATGCCGTCAGTCAGATTTTCAAACCTTTTAATATTTTTTGTCATGCTTTGAACAGCGCTGGCATTTTGAATTTGTTATCACTGAAGCAAAAGCCATTGCCTGAAAACCATCCTCTGCTTTTGCAAAACTGGGGTTTACGCCCCGGCTTGATGATTTATGGCTACAATCCTTTAGAGGACAAATCTGTTTGCCAATTGAAACCTGTCATGACTTTTAAGTCCCAAGTGGCTACGTATCGTCGGGTGAAAGCGGGCGAGACAGTTTCTTATGGAGCCACATGGAAGGCGCAGCGGGATTCCGTGATTGCCGTGGTGCCCGTGGGCTACGCCGATGGATTTCATCGTATTTTGTCCAACAAAGCTTCTTTGCTTTTTGCGGGCCACAGAGTTCCTATTGCCGGTACCATCTGCATGGATTATCTGATGCTGGATGTGACGGACGTGGTGGGCACGCAGGATTTAAAAAAATTCAAAGATCAGGAAGTGATCATGTTCGGATACGGAGCGGGAGGAAGTTTTCTTTCTGCTGATGAAATTGGCACCTTGGCCCAAAGTATCACTTGGGAAATGTTAACCAGCGTGGGCGAGCGCGTGCCGCGCGTATACACTGGTGTAGACGCCCGTTTCATCCATGACGAAGTTGGGGGAGAGTAACGTGACCTTAGCGGACAGATTTTATATCATCATCTCGGGCATTGGCGCCTTCACTTTAAAGAAGGTTCGCGATGCTATCGCCGAGACCGGTGAAATCGCGATGTTCTTCAGCGAAAGCGTCCGTCTGATTTTTGCAAAGCCTTCGCGTTTTCCCGAGATCATTCGCCACATGGAGTTTATCGGCAATCAGTCAGTGGGGATCATTTGTTTAACGGGTGTGTTCACAGGGCTGGCACTTTCATTTCAACTTTATTTGGGTTTTAAGCTGTTCAATGCTGTGAATATGGTCGGTCCGACAGTGGCCTTAGGAATCACGCGAGAGTTGGGACCTGTTTTGACAGGGTTGATCGTCGCGGCGCGTGCCGGAGGAGCCATGGCGGCACGTTTGGGAACCATGCGCGTGAATGAGCAGATCGACGCCCTTGATGTGATGGGTGTAAATACGAAGCAATACTTGATTGCCCCACGCTTAGTCGCAGCCGTGATCTGCATGCCTTTATTAGTGGCTGTTTTTGACTTCGTGGCGATGTTGGGAAGTTACTTTCTATGTGTGAAACTGGTTGCTCTTGACGAGGCTGTTTTCTGGCAAAAAATTGCGGACTTTATCGAAGTGAAACATATCAATGAAGGTCTGTTCAAGGGAATGATCTTCGGTGTGTACTTTGCTGTGATCTGCACATTCCGCGGCTTTAACACCAAGGGCGGCGCCAAAGGGGTCGGTGATGCCACCAATCAAGGTGTCGTCCAAAGCATGGTCGGTATCATCATCCTGGATTATTTTGCCACGAACCTGATTCGCTTTTACTACAACGTCATGGGGATTTCATAAATGAAACCAGAATCGGCAGTGTCCTTAAGGGACGTCAAAAAATCCTTTGATGGTGGTAAAGAGTTTGTTCTTAAAGGAATTAATTTGGAAATCCCGAAGGGCAGTTTGACGGCGGTCATCGGTTTTTCGGGGACCGGAAAAAGTGTGATGCTGAAGCATCTTTTGGGATTGTTTAAACCCACCTCTGGCACCATTGAAATTTTGGGAACTGACATTAGCACTCTTTCGCAGGACGAGCTGACAAAGTTTCGCTGTAAGTTCGGTGTGTTGTTTCAGTCCGCCGCACTTTTTGACGATATGACGGTTTTAGAGAATGTTTGTTTTCCTTTGTTTGAACATCGTCGCGACTTGAAAGAAGCCCAGGTCCTTCGTATTGCCGAAGAAAAGTTGCAACAAGTCGGTTTGGAGTCCAAACATTATCACAAGCTTCCCAGCCAAATCAGTGGCGGTATGCAAAAAAGAACGGGTCTAGCTCGGGCTCTCGCCCTAGATCCAGAAATCTTGATCTATGATGAGCCGACCACGGGTTTAGATCCCATTCTGACTGAAATGGTGGATAATTTGATTCTGAGTACTCATAAGTTGAGGGCTGGTGCGACGACGTCTATCATGGTGTCCCACGATTTGTCCGCCGCATTCAGGATTGCCGACTATATTGCGATGTTAGATAGTGGCCGAGTTCTATTATTTGGTACTCCAGAGGATTTCTTCAACACTGATATCGAGCTCGTGAAGAGGTTCGTGACTAAAGGGATGAAACATCAATGAATTGGCTTCGCGCTGCAGAGTTTAAAGTAGGTTTATTAGTTGTCGTGGTGGGATCTTTGATCGCCGTCATGTCGATGCAGGTCAGTGATGATCCTTCCTATCTTGGTCGTTCAAAAAAAGCCTGGTTCTTGTTACCCAATGCCGGCGGATTGGTTAAAAATTCGGCGGTTCGTTCTGCGGGGATTCCAGTCGGTGTCATTAAAAACATTTCTTTACAGGATGGCAAAGCCCGCATTGATATCACCGTGAAATCGGACGTCCCTTTAACGACGTCAGCGTCGATCGAAGTGAAGGCTCAAGGTATTTTGGGTGATAAGCACGTGGAAGTTTATCCGGGTTCGCCGACAGATCCCCCTTTGGAAGACAACGCGCAAATTCTTATCGTGCGTGATGGCGGGTCCTTGGACAATCTGATGACGCAAGTTTCGGAAGTGACGACATCGTTAAAAGAAGTTGCGAAGAATCTACAAGAAGCGACATCCGAAGATGGCACTCGCAAACACGTTTTAGGTCGTATCGTAAAAAACATCGAGACCCTGACGGGTGACTTGGCGCAAATGACAACCGAAAACAAAGACAAGATCGGCGACATTGTGGATGACATCCACGACGTGACCTCTTCTTTGAAGGAAGTTATGAACGACAAAAGCGAAACCGGTCTGAAAGAGACTTGGAAACGCCTGTCAAATTCGGTGAAAAATCTGGACGAGATCACCTCCAAGATCAACAAGGGTGAAGGCGCCATTGGTAAATTGGTCAGCGACGAACAAACGGCGGAAAGTGTTTCGTCGGCGATCGATGGCCTGAGCGGTTTGATGGATTCTGCCAATCGCATCCAAACGGCGTTTGATTTCCGTGGTGAATACTTGAACGAAGTGGGCGCAACGAAGTCTTATATCGGTGTGCAAATCCAACCAGGTCTAGATCGTTATTACTATATTGCTGTGGTCGATGATCCCGCGGGCGTCGTTGAAACAACGGATTACAAAAGAACCGGCACTGGTCCAGAGTCTCCGGCGGATTACACAGAACGGAAAACCTATCATAATCAGATCAAGTTCACGGCTCTTTTCGCGAAGAACTTTTGGGACCTGACTTTGAAGGGTGGTTTGATCGAAAATTCCGGCGGCTTCGGTATCGATTACTTCTTCTTCCGCCGCAAATTGAAGTTCACATTGGAAGCGTTTGATTTTGAAAACACCAACGTTCGCAGTTCTTTGAACTATACTTTGTATCGCGGTATTTATCTGACGGCCGGTGTCAACGATGCCTTCAATCAGAGCGAAAGAAGATCCAGCTATCTAGGAGCCGGTCTTTTCCTGACGAACGACGACTTAAAACTTCTTTTAACGAAAGCACCATTCTAATTTGATATGAGTACAGACAACGTGAACGACAGCGAAAAGAATTGGCTCATTAAATCCTCAACTCGGATTCTGGGACCTTTTACGCTGTCTGAAGTCACGGAGCAGCTTCGTACCAAGCAAGTTTCTATCATCGACGAAGTCCGCCAACCTGAAGGACGTTGGAGTTATATTCGGGAAAACAAAATCTTCATGGATATCGTAAAAAACATCCGGGAAGAGCAAGACTCGGCCTCCGAACAGACGATGACTCAGTCCATCGCGCACCATACAATGACCCGTACGGATGTCATTCCCGTGACGGACGATTTGACGCCGACACCAGTGCCACCGAATTTGGATTTGACGCCGCCTCCAGTACGCGAAGCCGGTTTCAAAGATGTCACTCCGGTACGTGAAACCCCGGTGCCTCGCGCGACCGCAGCCCCTTCGGCGGCAAGAAGTTATGGCGCTTCTGGTGATTCGCGTTTGCAGGGTAAACTTCGTCAGAAATCCAATGTCCTTCGTTGGGTTTTAATCGCGGCCTCCCTGGCCATTGCCGGGGTTGTCGTTGTTGCGCTTTCGCAAAAAGGCAAAAAGAAAAGTCTGGGTTACGAAGAACTGATGGCGCAAGCTGTTCGCTATAAAACGCTGGGTCTTTATGAAAAGTCTTTACAGACTTATCTGAAGGCGACGCAGATTAAAGAACCTGATGCGGAATCTCAGGTGCAGATGGCAGCTGTATTGATTTCTGAAGACCGCCAAAGTTTGCTGGGACGGCGTATTTTAGAAAGAGCCCTCGTGAAAGAAGGCCGCAGTCGGGCCGAGATCGTGGATGCCTATCTGGGGATCGCGGTTTCTTACATGATGGACGGGGATCTTAAGCAAGCCGAGGACACCCTTCAAAAAGCCATCGGTCATGAGCCATTTAATATTTCTGCTCTTTTGAACTTAGCTATCATCCAACAGAAAAAAGGCAACTACGCCGAGGCGATGCGTGATTTCGATACGATTCATCGTAAAAATCCGCAGTCGGTTTTAGCCCTTTTTGGCCGAGCGATGGCGACGGTCGAATACGCCAAAGCCAATTCGGATGCGGGTGCTTTGCAAAATCTGATTCGTGACATCAAAAACAATATTCAGAAGACGGGTTATTTACGCCAGGAACTTCTGCTTTTTAATGTCTATGCGCAAAATCTTTTGGGCGATGTCGACGGCGTCAATCAAGCCGTTGTCCAATTCTTAAGTCAAATGCCTGGTCAGGCCCGCAACTACACGCATCCTTTGCATGTAGAGTGGCGCTTTACCCAATGGGATTACCTGGAAAAGTACTGTGACGAAATTTATCAAAAGCAACCGCCGAATCCAGAGTTGAAAGCTCTACGTGCGGTGTGTTTGATGGAAATCAATCGTGATAGCGATGCTGCCAAACTTCTGCACGAGGCGATGGCGGAAGCGCCCAAGGACGCTTATGTGCTTTCCACTCAGGCTAGTTATATGGCCAAAATCGGCCGATTGCCTGAAGCCACGGCTATTTTAAAAATGCCTGAGTTGGCTTCACTGTCGGTCAAAGATCTGCTGAGCGGTGACATTTGTATTAATACCGGTGACGTCGCGTGCGCGCAAAAGGCCTATACCGAGGCTTACAATAAAGACAAACAAAGTGCTTCCGCACTTTATGGTTTAGCTTGGGTTATGATGAGAAATAATGACCGCTCTTCGGCCTACGATTATGTTCGAGCAGGTCTTCAATCTGAACCTAATTTTCTGCCGTTGCTGGAGTTGAGGGATCAACTGGAGTACGAATGATGACCAAATTCGTCCAGGTATCCATCTTCTGGATGTCAGTAGTTCTTGCGGGTTGCACTTCAGATCCTGCGGGTTATCACGTTTCTGAATATCATGAAGTTAAATTTGAGGATCTTCCCGAGGATATCAAAGTCCCGAATCAAGTGTGGAATTTGCTCGAGTTCAAAGCCACAGAAGCAGCGCATGCAGAAGGTGGCGGTGAACATGGCGCACCGGCGGCGGCCTCTGCCATTGGCAAGAATCTGGTTTTTTCCGAAGTGACTGTATTCCTGGTGCAAAAAAACGATCAGATCATTCGCAATGAGGCGGTTAAGATTTTACTGCCGAAAGGCGGGGGCACCGTGGATTTGTCCCGTTATGTAACCGGCAATCAGGGTTCCTTCTACGTTGGTTTTGATTTTCCTCAGTTTGAGGGCGCGACCGCAAAAAAAGTTATTTTCGTCAGCAAGGCTCGTAAAAGACGCATCGGCTCTCAGGTTTTTGGGGGTGGCTGCAATCAATTCTTTGATATCACAGATCGTTTCTTGAAAGAAGTGGCGGGAGAGGGTATTAAGGTCAACACGACTCAAGAGCGTTATTTGAGTGTGTTGGGCGGAACCTTTTTCTTTGCGGCGCAAAAAGACAACGACGTCCACTTGGCTCAGGTCACTTTCATGCATCCTCAATATTCACCACTTTTCTGTGAGGCCCCCTGATGGAAAGAAAATCTATTCAAAGTCTTCAGGATAAAGATGGCGTGGACATGACCTTCTTGGTGAAGGAAAAGCATGTCGGTGTAGGTAAAAATGGACGGCCATTTATGGGGCTGCAATTAGGCGACGCCTCGGGCAGTCTGGATGCACGCTTGTGGGACCGCGTGGACGAGCTGGCAAAAGAATTCGAAGTCGGTGACATTGTTAAAATCAAAGGGCTTATCCAGATTTTTCAAAACCGCAAACAGCTTGTGGTGCATCGTTTGGAAAGGGTGGACTCGTCCACCGTGAATTTTGAAGAATTTATCCCAAAGTCTTCGCGAAATACGGAAGATATGTTGGTGGAGTTGTTGAACATGGTACGCACCATGAAGAACGATCACCTTCGGCAACTGATTCTCGATACCTTGGAAGACCCTGAGATTCGTCCGAAGATTTTAAAAGCTCCGGCGGCAAAATCCATTCATCATGCGTGGACGGGGGGACTGCTTGAACATGTTCTTTCGATCTGCAAGATCATGGATTTTATGGGATCGCACTATCCCTTCTTGAATCGGGATCTCCTTTTGTTCGGGGCTATTTATCATGACATCGGGAAACTGTGGGAGCTGTCCTATGATAACGGGATTTCCTACACGGATCGTGGTCGCCTGATCGGGCACATGCAGATTGCATGTGAGTTGGTCGATAAAAAGGCCTCTCGCATTTTGGGTTTTAATGAAGAGCTACGGGACATCTGTAAACATATTATTCTCAGTCACCACGGCAAGCTGGAATACGGTTCCCCGAAGCGACCTAAGTTTTTGGAGGCCATGGTGATTGCTATGGTGGACGATTTTGACAGCAAAGTGGCGACACTAAAAACTTTGGTGGATGCGGAAAGAGGTTCTGGCGAAAAGTGGTCTCGCTACAACGAGCTCTTTGATCGCTACTTCTTGCTGGATGATATGAACGAGAAATTAAATGGTTAATGGTATTCTAGAGTTCCTGCGCACGTATAAAAACTATGATCCCGCGGCAAAATCTCTTTGGGAAATTGCGCTGCTTTACCCGGGCCCCAAAGCCTTATTCTTCCATCGCATTGCCCATGCCTGCTATAAGGTTGAATTGTTTTTTTTGGGACGTTTGGTGGCAGAGATTTCAAGATTGCTTACGGGAATCGAGATTCATCCCGGCGCCACGATCGGAAAACGCCTGGTGATCGATCATGGTATGGGGGTCGTCATCGGCGAAACTGCCGTGATCGGCGACGATTGCATCATCTTTCATGGTGTGACTTTAGGAGGTCTGAAGTTTGATCCCGTGAAACGTCACCCCACTGTGGGCAATAAAGTTTTGATTGGCACCGGAGCCAAAGTTCTGGGACCCATTAATGTCGGTGAGGGCGCTTTGATTGGCGCGAATGCCGTCGTCACGAAAGATGTTCCGCCAGGAGCCACGATGGTAGGACCTCTCTCAACTCAAAAGTAGGAGCCGCATGAAATCCCTGAAGCAATGGTTTTCTGAATACGGTGAAAGTCATCAGAATCCAACGAATCAGGTGATTCACAAAATCTGCGTTCCTTTGATTTTCTTTTCCATTATTGGCCTGCTGATCCAGATCCCCTTTGCCTTGGGCCCCACTCGCTTGGGGGAAGTGCTCATTGCTGTGGCGTTGGGATGGTATATGACCCTGGGGGCTTTGCCTTTTTTAGTGATGGTAGTGCAAGTGGTTCTCAGTTACGCACTAACTTATGCAGTGAGTCGTCTAGGAAATCCTGTCTTCATCTTGTCGGCTATATTCGTTCTGGCGTGGCTCGGACAATTCAAGGGTCATCAGATTGAAGGGAAAAAACCTTCATTTTTCAAAGACTTACAATTTTTATTGATCGGCCCTTTATGGGTTGTGAAATCTTTCTTTTGGAAGGGTTAGCATTCTCAAACGGTTTTCATGACCCAAGACTAATATTAAATCCATCGCTTGATGCTCTGCTTCTCTGAGAGAATAAAGGAAGTTCTTAATCTAGACGAAAGGAGTTCGGCTATGAAGCAGACAGAAACAATCCAGACGGTGCCAACTTCGACAACTCATCAAGAGGGCAACGGAACCACAGTTCCCGCGCGCAAAAGAAATCGCCGTCGTCGCCTGACTGGTTGGTAGTCAAAGCGAAGTGAGATGGGAAAAAGGTTTTATAAGAACGACCTTTTTCCCATCTTACTAAATTTCAATTTATTCCGGTTTCTCTTCACAGATCGCAGTTGCAAAGTATGTTTTCTGGCCGACAGCGCCGAAAATCTCCCAGCCCTCTTGTTGGCGAGTCAAATAGCGTTCCGCCGCCTCATCTGAAGGCAGAACAATCCAGCCCTCATTGTAGTCTTCGGAGTCGATAGGAAGTGATACTGTTTCGCCGGATGGAGACGTCAGAACAAGCTCCAAAGTATATTTCTTTGCAGGATTGGCATATGTTTGGACCACCGCAGAGCTGATATCTGGTTGGTCGATGTAAGTGCAGTTTAAAAGGACTTCGGCTGACGCCAAAGTATTGAATCCGAACATTCCAAGTGCAAGCGCTACCACTGATTTCATAAGGCCACCTTTTTGTGGCTCGGGTTCTAACAAAGGCGGCTCAGGGATTCAACTTGTTTTCAGTCTCAACACGCTTTCAATCCGTTTTCTTCCTATTTTCATTGATCAGGAATTTTCAGGAAGTTCTGTTCTTTCTTTACAGAGGCTTTTAAATCTTCTGACGACATTGTGAAGGACAAATAAATGAAAAGAACTGGTAAAACTCCACGATTTAAAAGACAAAGACGTTTACTGACGGAACTTCCCGGTATGGGGAAGGCGGGCGCTTTGGAAAGACGTCCTTATCCACCAGGGCAGCATGGCTTACAACGTCGTAAGTATTCCGAGTTTGCCTTGCAACTCGAGGAAAAACAAAAAATCCGTTTTCATTACGGATTGCGTGAAGAACAATTCCGTCGCATCATCAACAAGGCTCAAAAGTCCGCTTCTACAAACTGGGTAGAGGCCCTTGTCAATCTATTGGAAAAGCGTTTGGACAATGTGGTCTTCCGCTTGGGATTTGCTGCAAGTATTCCAGCAGCGAAGCAGTTGATTTCGCATGGTAAAGTTTTGGTGAATGGTAAAAAAGTGAATATTGCTTCCGCGATCATTCGTGTTGGCGACAAAATCCGTCTGAAAGACGAAGCCTACGAAAACCAAGTTTACTTGCAGGCGAAACAAGCCCCGCGTCTGCCGCTTCCGACGTTCATGGTAAAAGAAGAAGTGGCCGGTAAAGAGGAAGGGCGTCTGACGGATGAACCGAATTTAGAAGCAGTTCCCTTTGCCTTCGAACCGGGTTTGGTCATCGGTTATTACTCGATGAGGGGTTAATGAAAAAAGCAAAATTCGTAAAAGCAGAACAAATTGCTTTCGAAGAAGTTTCTGATTCCTATGCAGCTATAAAATTCGGCGACGAAAAGTTCGTGATCGACATGGATACTTTGTACGATCTGACTTTTCGTGCGGCCGCATTTTTAACTCACCTGGAAGAGCGGGCAGATACGGTCGAAGCAAAGGTTGAAAAATCGCCTGAGTGTGCCTGTAAGCAGGTGCACTAAAAACGCCGTCGACCTTTGGCTTCGGGGGTGCCATCCGCGGGATCTTCGGGCCATTGATGTTTGGGATATTTAATGCGCAATTCTTTTCTAACTTCAGGGTAGCCGTTTTTCCAGAAGCTTTCCAGATTCGCAGTGACCTGGACGGGACGGTAATTCGGCCCTAATAGATGGAATGTCAGCGGGATCTTGCCAAAATACACTTTAGGTGTTTCCATCATGCCGAAGACCTCTTGAATACGCACTTCCAGATAAGGAGCTTTGTCCAAAGGATAATGAACTTTGATGTGGCTGCCGCTGGGAACCTGGATTTTATCGGGAAGCTCTTTTCTTAAAGTCTGAACAACTTTTTCCGGAAAAACATTTTCAAAAAAGAAGACCAAGTCTTTTTCCATTACGGTCTGCATTTTGCTTTCGCCCAGGCTGGCCTGGGTAAAAGCTTCTATCTGCAAATTTTCAAGATCCAGATTTTGGGCCTCTTGATTTTCCAAAAACTGAAGTCGCTGCCACCAATCAGAAAGTTTTTCATTGGTTTTTAAAACCAAATCCATCTTTTCCGCCAAGATCTGCGGAAGTTTGTCTGCGATATCGTCGGCGGAGGCCGGTGTTAAGGTCGGCTCATCCAATGCCAAACCGAACACAGAACGATACTCGCGCGTGAAGAACTGACCTTTATCTTCGATGAAAGTCACATCTTTGACTTTCGTTATGCTGTCCTTAAAGTTTTGCAGAATGAAGTCCTTATCAAAACCGCAGGCCAGACTGACGACGGTTTCCGCATCGGAACTTCCTTCCACGCCATTCAGGGCCACGAAAAATTCGGAAGTTTTAACCAAACTTTCTGCTTGAAGCTTCACCCCTCGTCCGCCGACCATCAAAGCTCGTTCGGATTTTCCACGACGGCGGCAAAGGCGGTCCGCATAGGCTCTTAAAAGAATATTTCTAACGGTGGTGCCATCGCCTGGTGTGCTTCGTCCTGCGGCACTGATGGCGGCATTTTCGCCTTTGCTTGCCAGACGCTTCGCCAGCTCTTCTGTCTGCCGGGCGGACTGGTCGACGGTTTGTAAAGCGAAGAATGCCGCTTCTTTCGGTGCCCGCTTGTTTTTTCTAAATTGGTGAAGAACTTCCAGGCGGGCGGAAAGATCGCATTCTAAGTTGTCTCCCAAAAAAGAATTCGTGGATTCTTTCTTTAAGATGTCACGCTCTTGAAGAAGGGCGGCCATTTCCGAAGCCAGCTCGGTCGCATGCAAATCCATTCCGACCAACATCAGTTTTGCCAGACGAACGGGAAGGGGGAAGTGCAGGATGCGTTTTCCGAGGTCGGTGATTTTGCCGTTCTCGCCCAAAGCGCCTGAAATTTTTAAAAACCTGGTCGCATTTTGGATAGCGACAGTGGCCGGTTTTTCAAACCAGCTAAAAGCTTCAAAGTCCGTCACTCCCTGGGCGCTTAAGAATAACAAACTTTCGGTCAAGTCTACGCGCTGAATCTCGGCGATCTCACTTTTACTAAAAGATAGTTCATCGTGCTTATTCCAAAGCCGATAACAAACGCCGGGAAATTGACGGGCGGCCCGTCCGGCTCGTTGAATCGCACTGGAAAGACTGATGCGTCCTAATTCCAATCGAGAAAAGCCGGTGCGGTGATCCTGCTTCATATTTTTGGCCAAGCCAGAGTCGATCACGGTATTCACACCGTCAATAGTGACCGAGGATTCGGCAATGTTGGTCGAAAGGACGACCCGCTGGCGAGAAGACTTCTGCAAAGCTCTTCTTTGATCCTCAATGTTTAAAGAGCCATGCAGGGGGACAAGTTCGATGTTTTTTGTATCCGCCCAAGCTTGCAGAGTGTTTTGTGCGCGGTCTATTTCTCCGACGCCGGGGAGGAATACCAAAATATCTTTGTCCGTCTGGGTTTGGGCCTCTTTCACAGTTTGCAGAAGCGTGTCGTAAAAATTTGGAAACGTTTGCAGATGTTGCGAAGATTTCTGGTAACGAACCTCTAGTTCAAACAGCTTGCCGGGAACGCTGAAGATGGGACAGTCTCCCAGATAAGACGAGATTTTATCGGCCTCTAGGGTTGCTGACATCACTAAAATTTTGATATCGCGGCCCAGTTCCTGAAGCTCGCGTAAAAGCCCCAAAGCCAGATCGACGTGCATGGATCTTTCATGGAATTCGTCCAGAATGACTAGGTCGACGTCCTGCAACTCAGGGTCCTGAATCATCTGGCGAGCCAAGAGGGCCTCGGTCATAAAAATCAATCGGGTGTCTTTAGAGGTTTTGTTGGCAAAACGCACCTGATAGCCGACTTCGCGACCGATTTGCCAGCCTTGTTCTTCGGCGATGCGGTGAGCGGCGGCAATCGCCGCCATTCTTCGTGGCTCTAGGACGATAACTTTTTTTGTAACCACGTTCAATAAGGCGGGCGGTAAACGCGTTGTTTTACCGGCCCCCGGGGCTGCGGTAATAACAAGATTGTTTTCAGACTTCAGTTTTTCCTGAATGGCGGGGACGAACGAATCGATCGGAAGTGAAAACAGTTGAGCCATCACGGATAAATCAAAAGCATAAATTCGGCCTTTTCAAAAGGCACGGCGGAAATGACTTTGTCGATAGGGCCTTCCAAAACTTTTTCATCATCTTGGGAAAGATTCAAAGTCAGAAGAATCTTACGATTGGCAAAATAGTCTTTCATGTCGTTCAAGGTCTTTTTAAGACGGTAAGGCGTATCCATCACGATGATAGCGCGCTTTTCTTTGGTAAGTTCTTTTAAAGCCCGCTGGCGACTTTCTGTTTCGGCTGGCAGGAAGCCACGAAAAACGAACTCATCAATTCTTTGTCCGCTTAATGACAAGAGTCCCATCAAGGCAGAAGCACCCAGGGCCGATTTCACAGCGATGTTCTTTTGTCGGCAGAGGCGCACCAGATCAGCGCCGGGGTCACAGAAGCCAGGCGTTCCACAATCCGTCACTAGGGCCACATTTTTTTCTGCGCACAAAGGCACCAACGCCGCTTTGTCTTCGGGGGTAGAGTGTTCATCCAAAACTTCATAGGTTTTCCCGGTAATGCCATGCATGCGCAATAATTTCGAAGCTTCTTTGGTGCTTTCGCAGATAACGATGTCGCAGGACTTCAGGATTTCCAAAGCGCGCAAAGTGATTTCGGAGGTATCACCGATCGGAGTGGCGACAAGGTACAACATACTACGAACCCTTCTGGTGAAGCAGGTAATTCATTATGCGCGGCAATTTAGATGGCGCTTCCGCCTTTCCAGAGTGAGTGCTTTCAAAAAAGATCATCTCCACATGAGGACAGAACTGCTCAAGGTGAACCAGATTCACTGGTTCATTTTCAAAGAAATATATTTTTTTAAAGCTCTTATCATTTTCGATAAGCCAGTCGGTTTTAAATTGCGCATCATCCATACTGCGATGAGGTTTGAGCACCAAATGCGCACGCTCGTTCAAAGGGAATCCCCATTGGTGCATGATCTCGGTAGAGCCGACGCCCATACGTTCGACGTCTCGGCCGGTAAGATAAGCGATGTGTGCTCCGGCTTTTTCAACTTCTAAAACAAATTCTAAAGCGCCTTCGTAAAGGCTGTCGAACTGAAGATAGTGATTGGAAAAAAAATGCTTTTGCCAATAAGCGCGCACGGCTTCTTGAAATTCAGGATGAGCTCCATCCAAGCCCGCGCGCTGAAGAGCACCACTAATACCCCAGTCCGTACGTAAAGTTTTAATGTTCTTAAGCAAACGGACTTGTTCGGGAAATTTTTTTTGATTGAAAGGGGAGGCGGCAAAATCCAGAAGAATTCTCTCCACCCGAGGGCTCACATCGAAAAGGGTGGAATCCAAATCAAAAACAACCAGGCTTTTTTCACCTTGTTGAGTGATCGCTCGAATATTATCAAGAATCTGCTCTAACATAAGGGCCATCTAGCCATACAAGTCCAGTGAAATCAAAGACTTTTCTTGCCCTCGCAGAGCGATTTTCTATAATGGCTGTGGAGGCTGCCAGCCATGACAAGACTTCTTACGATAGTCCTGATAATTTCGTTATTCACTTCCGGATGCCATTTGAAAAAAGACGCCTTAGGCACCGAAAAAAATCCTATCAAATTTCATCTTGTGCCAGCGGTTGATGCGAAGGTTCTCGCAGACAATGCAAAAGTTCTGGAAGAATATTTGGAAAAAAACACACCTTATAAATTTGCAATCACAATCCCACAGTCCTTTGTTGCTGTGGTTGAAGCCTTCGGCACGAAGCGCGCGGATGTGGCGGCTATTAATACCTACGGATATTATCTGGCCCACAAACAGTACGGCGTGGAAGCGCGTCTAACAGTGATTCGTTATGGCGTGGCCACTTACCAGTCGCAGTTTCTGGCCCGCGCTGATAGCAAGATCAAATCTTTGAAGGATCTGGCGGGGAAGAAAGTGGCCTTTGTCGATCCCGCTTCTACCTCCGGATATCTTCTGCCTTTAAAAACTTTGCAGGATCTGAAGATCGAACCCAAGGATACAGTCTTTGCGATGAAGCATGACTCGGTCGTGACCATGATTTATCAAAGACAAGTCGACGCCGGTGCCACCTACTACAGCCCACCTCAAAATGGTCACATCGAAGATGCCCGACGATTGGTGAAAACTCAGTATCCCGACGTCGAACAGAAAGTTAAAATAATCGAACTTTCCGAGCCTATTCCGAATGATCCCATTGTCTTTAGAAAAGATATGCCGGAAGAAATGAAAGAAAAAATTGTCGATACGCTTCTGCAGTTCGCAGCTACACCCGAAGGGCTTAAAGCTATTGATCTGATGCTGGGGGCGACAAATTTTAAAAAGTCCACAGACGGGGATTATGACACCGTTCGCGAAATGCTAAAAACTTTGGCGCCGCCCGATGGAAAATAAAGTGAAGACTCCCTTATTGAGTGTGCGAAATCTGACGAAGACCTATCCCAACGGTGTGCGCGCTTTGAAAGGGGTGGATCTGGAAGTCATGCCCGGAGAATTCCTGGTGATTATCGGTCTGAGTGGTTCAGGAAAATCGACTTTGCTTCGCTGTTTGAATAGATTGCATGAGCCCACATCGGGGCAAATCTTTTTTGAGGGCGAAGAGGTGGGATCAATCCAAAAAAGTGAAAGCATTCGTCGACTGCGCAAAAATATTGGCATGATCTTTCAACACTTCAATCTGATCCCGCGGCAAAGTGTTTTGAAGAATGTCCTGATGGCCCGTTTGGCGGGAAAATCCACCTGGCAAAGTCTGTGGGGGCTTTTTTCTGAACAGGATAAGCAAGAGGCATTGCAAAATCTGAAACTTGTGGGGATCGCCGATAAAGCGCTACAGCGCGCGGATCATTTATCCGGCGGGCAGAAGCAGCGGGTAGCAATAGCACGCGCACTGACGCAAAATCCTAAACTCATCCTGGCCGATGAACCCGTTTCCGCTCTGGACCCCGCGACGTCGCATGCGGTGATGGACTATTTGAAAAAAATCAATCAAGAGTTCGGGATCACAGTGATCGCCAATCTGCACTTTCTTTCCCTGGTTCGCAAATACGCTTCGCGGGTCGTGGCTCTTAAAGACGGCCAGATTGTGTTTACTGGAAAGCCTGAAGAGATCACCGAAGAATGGTTTCACAGGATCTACGGAGAGGACGCCCATGATATTTCGTAAAATAGTTTTCGATGGTGTTCTGTTTGGCTTTTTGTTTTCAGTTTTGGCGATTGTCTTCTTTGTATCTTCGGAAGAATCTCTTCTGAACCTTCCGCTGGTGACCGGTTGGGCCTTGGCGTTTTTCGCTGTCGGTTGCGGTTTGAGTGTTTTCCTGAAAATGAGGCACGTCGTGACTTTGGGGGATGTGCTGTTTAAGACCTCGTCACAGACGTTGCAGGATCGTCCCTGGTTCCGTCGTTTTTGGGGTTGGCAGTTGTTGGTCTCTTTCGCTGTGGCCCTTGTTGTCGCCATTTATAAAACCGAGTTTTCGCTCATTGAAATTTTAGATGAGAATGGATTCTCGGGTGCTATGCGGCTTTTTAAAGGTCTGTTAGATCCGAATTGGAATATTCTTCCGCGGGCGGTTTTAAATATCATTGAAACCATCTTCATGGCTTTTTTGGCAACGACGCTGGCGATCCCCGCCGCCTTTGTTCTCAGTTTTCTTTGTGCTAAGAACATCATGCAGGGGCCTTTCGCCAAAACGATCTATTTGCTGCTTCGAACGTTTTTGAATGTCACACGTTCGGTGGAAGCTCTGATCTGGGCCATCATCTTTTCCGTGTGGGTCGGCATTGGCCCCTTTGCGGGAATGTTGGCCTTGATGATTCACTCCATTGCTTCGCTCGCCAAACAATATTCAGAGATGGTGGAGGCCGTCGAAGAAGGGCCGATTGAGGCCATCGAGTCGACGGGGGCCAATAAACTGCAGACCATTTGGTATGCGATTGTTCCTCAAGTGCTTCTGCCGTATATTTCTTTTACCGTCTATCGCTGGGATATCAATGTGCGTATGGCGACCATCATAGGCTTGGTGGGCGGCGGTGGCATCGGCACCATGCTGGTTCAGTACCAGGGGCAAGCGATGTGGCGGGAAGTTGGTTGTATTATCGCGGTGATTGCCGTTGTAGTATGGGCGTTGGATTTGGCCTCTGCGCATATTCGCGAGGCTCTTAAGTAGAGGTTGTATATGTCGGAGTTAAGTCCATTTAAAATCACGATCAAAGAACACCATGTGGACTCATACGGCCACATCAACAACGCAACTTATCTGCAAATTTACGAAGAGGCTCGCTGGGAAATCATTACACCGCGTGGCTTCGGTTTTAACGAGATTCATCAGAAGAAAATGGGGCCGGTGATTCTTGAAGTGAACATCAAGTTTCTAAAAGAGATTCGTCTTCGCGAAACCATCACGATTGTTTCGAAAGTTGTCAGCTATAAAGGCAAGATCGCAACGATGCTTCAGCAAATGGTCAAAGAAGATGGCAGTGTTGCGAACGAGGCGACTTTTGTTTTCGGTCTTTTCGATATGAAAGAGCGCCGTTTAATTGAGCCCACCGCGGAATGGAAAGCGGCTTTGGGGATTGATTAGAGCTTAATCCAGGCGCCAGTGAAGGCGTCCTCTTTTGCAGGAGTTCTTTTCTTCACAATAAAATATTTCGATAGAGAGCTGAGACATATAGATCGCTGTCTCAGCAAAGAGAATCCAGAGTTAAGGCATAACGGAAAGCCACCGCTACCAAGTGCTGATCTGAAGATCAGACTTGGCGTGATGGGCAGCACCAGCAAGTGGTGCCGTTATTAAAAATTATGGATGTAATCGACTAATTCAGGGAAATCGATAAATGGATTGCGGTTTCCCTGAGTTTTCTGAATTTCGTTGTTTCGGTGCATCTCTTCTTCGTCAACAGGATCTTCTAGATGCCATTTGCGAAGGACTTTTTCTTGGTTCGGGCTGATTGGTGTGCTGTAGCGGACAGAGAAGTAGAATAAAGCGCGGGCGACATTTCCTTTGTGACCCGTCGGTGGTTCGAAGATTTCAGCACCGCCGCCTGTACCCTTACCCGTGCGGGAAACTCGGCATTTAAGAACTTTTGAGTCCCGGGAAACTTCACCAAATTCGTTGTTGCCGCGAACAGAGTTCATTTCAGAGTCGGCAGGGTATAAGTGGTGAAGATCGGATTTTTGCATACCTTTATCAAATTTGCCAGTGAAGCGGCTTTGAGGCCAGGTGTGCTCTGTATTTAAAGTCGTGCTATCAGGAATCGTGCGAGGGCCCGGAGGTGTTCCGCGGAACTCATTGCTATATCGGATGTTCGCACAGTAGACATCAGGAAGACCGTAGTTGCCATTTCCTTCGTCGACAAGATAGTAAACGCCCAGAAGGAAGATACGGGCACGGTCATATCCCAACGAGATATGTTGGTAACAACCCTTCGTGCCATTACAGTTATCGGTGATTTCATCCATCTGCCCAGGAATCACACGATGCTGGCTGCGCAACACTGTTTGTAAGCGCGCGACCAGCTCTTCGTTTTGAACACCCGAAGAAAGATCATTATAAAAATCTTCGCCGTAGTATGGAATTTGTTGAGAATATGTCGCTGCAAAAGACGACCCAGAAAAAAGAACGAACAGAACCGACAGAAAACTTGCTGTCATATAAACCCCTCCATAGACAGACATTTTTGGTGCCTTGTAGAAACGCTGTGCCCTATTCACAGCATATACGGAACGTATGAAGTTTAAATATGAAATTAGGCAGCGAAGCAAGTACTTAATAAAATGCGTACTGCGCCACAACAGAAAACTGACATTTAAAACGCGAGGAATTAAGCGACTTTAACAAGAGGCGATGCGACGACCGTCAAGTAAAAGTGCCCTTTGCCGGTCGTGAAGGGAATCATCATACCCGCAGAACCCGGTGCGGAATGGACTGTTTGTCCAGCGCCTAATAACACTTTGGGAACTGTCATTTGCACACCATAATTTGTGATCTCTGCTTTGGCATTACCGAAAATAATATTATTGATCTCACCGACAGCATCTTGATTATCTTTGGTAAGCTCCGTTTGCTCTTCCATCAGCATTGTCGAAACGACTTCAAGATAGCTGCCTTTGTCGAAAGAGATGATCAGATGCCCTTGGAACGACTGACTCTTAATATCGATGACTGAAGAGACTTCGCCCATCAATGGTTCGTGCGGTGATTTCGGACCCGCTTTTCCCATCTCGACGGAAGTCACACCAAATTGCGCAAGCACATTCGTGGTTGCTTTGATCACGGCATTGATAACTCGCACATCGACAGCATATTTTGCTGCGGCTGCGGGAGGGACGACGTCTTTGGCAGCTCCATGGTGCTGAATGTTGAGAATTGAAATCATAGCGTCAATCAAGGCACCAGGAGAAACTGGTTTCTTAAAAAACTTCGAGTCTCGCAAGGAATCGGGAAGGTCTGTGGCTTCTTTTTGTGAGATCACGATAATGTCGGCGTCCTGCGTGTTTTTGTAAGTGTGAATACCATAGACGAAGCCGCCATCCATCAGACGAGGCACTTCCGTATCGATAATCACCATGTCGAATTTTTGATTTTCAGACTTGATCGCAGCTTCCGCGCCGTCTTTAGCCCGAACAAGAATAGGCGACACCGCTGAGTTTTCCAGCTGTTTAAACAGCGGCTCTCTGACGAGCTGTTCTAATTCACAGTTGTTGTCCACGATTAGGATATTTTTTCGAGTCTTCATTTCTTTCTTCTGTACAAAAACCATAAACTATCATCGGTTTAAAATTTAGAAACCTTAGCTGCTAGTAATCTGATCGGGCTTTCCCGAGGAAGGCTTTAACTCTATTTATTGTCGAAAAGTTCGACGAAACATAACGAATTTTCTTTAATAAACTGTCTAATTTCCTACAGTTAAGTCAGGTCTTGTTTGTGCCGATAGACTTCCCAAGGAGTATTCGCACATGGCAAAACAGTACTATTTATCTAACAATGGGACCCACATCGGACCGTACACACATGAGACGGTTTTGAAGAAGATCGAGGCCCAAGAGCATCAGTGGACAGACTACGTTTACGATGAAAACGTTGGCGAATGGATGATGTTGTTAGAACACCCGGAATTTGCAGCGAAGTTGGCGCAAAAGCCCTCGGTTCGTCCAGGTCCTGTGCCCTCTGCAGGAGCGAAAAACTTTAAAGACAAAGAGTGGTTTATCCTTAAAGAGGGAAACAACTACGGTCCGTTTTGTCGTTTAGAGCTTGTGCAAATGCTGCAAGAAAAAACTTTGTTTGAATACGACTACATCTGGCATGCGAAACTTCCGGCATGGAAGCGAGTGGCCGAGGTGGAAGAGTTTTCGGCGCAAAATATCCGCGGCATGAAAGACTCGAAAGACACCGACGTTGCGGAAGTCTTTTTCCGTCGCCGTCATGCGCGGGCTTCTTACGGAGCTTCGTTGATCGTTCATAATAATAAAACCGTGTTCCGCGGTCAGGCATTGGAAATCAGTGCCGGTGGAGCCGGGGTTCTTATCGACACTCCAAATTTACAACCAGGTCAGTCTCTCTTCTTGCACTTTCAACCCGGCGATGGAGTCCCTCCTTTCAATGCTGTTTGCCAGATCGTCAGCAAGCAGTTTGTGAAGGATGCACCCACAGATGCCGAGCCTGTGAAGTACGGCGTAAAATTCACGACACTCAGTCAGTCTGTGCGTGAAAGCATTAAGAACTTTACAACGAAGGCAGCTTAACTTTTTCGGAAGGGCCTGCCAAACCCTTCATCAGGTATAGAGGGACTATGAAAAAAGGATTTTCAGTATTGTTGGTGGGTGTCAGTGCAATGATGCTCCTGGCATGCGCACAGGATGTGAAGTTTGATTTACCAGCGGATTCGAACAACTTCGATCAAAACGTTACTTACAATAATAAAGTGGATATTCTTTGGATCGTCGACAACTCGGCTTCGATGCTGAAACATCAGCAGAATCTTTCTACGCAGATTCCAGATTTAGTGACGAAGCTGAACTCGTTAAAAATGGACTATCACATGGCGGTAGTGACGACGAGCGTAGGTGGCACCAATCCTGATGGCGGCAAATTCATCGGGTCACCAAAATTCGTCACAAAGTCCACTCCGGATTTGGTCAACAGCCTGAAGAATCGTATGATCGTGGGCGAGGCGGGAAGTTCTAATGAGCGAGGCCTGCAATCCATGGAGATTGCTTTATCGCCGTCTTATCTGGCTGGTGAAGGCCAGGGTTTTTTTCGTGAGGACGCTCTTTTAGTTGTCATCGCGCTTTCCAATGAAAATGACAAGAGTCCTGTTTCTAATCCGGTTGCTTACTACGTGAACTTTCTGGATTCTTTAAAGCGTCCCTGGGTCGATGGCAGTCGTTCCTGGGTTTTTAATTTCATCGGTGTTTTGCCAACCAGTACTAACTGTTCAACCTTCAATGATTATTCCGAGTCCGGTTTGACCTTCATTGATATCGCCAAAAATTCCGGCGGCGTCACTGAGTCTATCTGCAGCTCCAGTTTAACGACAGCCGTGACGAATATTCGTTCACGCATTTATCAGATTCTTACCGACTTTAAGCTTTCGAAGAAGCCCTTGGTTGAGACCATCACGGTCAAAATCAACGGAGTTTCTATTCCCCGTAGTAATGTGAATGGCTGGGACTATATTGAGTCCCTGAATGCCATTCGTTTCTATGGTTCCGCAGTCCCTGCCGCTGATGCATCCATCAAGGTGGACTTCAAACCTAAAGAAGCAAACTGATAATACAGACCACGGGCTTTCATCAATTCTGCATGCGAGCCCACTTCTGCAACTTCTCCCTGATTTAAAACGATGATGCGATCGCATTGTTCAATTGTCGAAAGCCGGTGAGCGATAATAATGCTGGTCCGGCCTTTGGTGATCTCTTTGGTGGCTTCCTGGATGATGTGTTCGCTTTCAGAATCAATATTTGCCGTGGCTTCGTCCAGAATAAGAATATCAGGATTGAAGGCCAAAATCCGCGCAAAGGCGATAAGCTGTCTTTCGCCGACGGAAAGATTGGCGCCACGTTCATCGACGGGACTGTAAAGATCGCGGCCTGTGCGCACTAAGAGCGATAAATAGCCGGTTTTTTCACACGCCTTTTGGATCTGTTCTTCTGTGACGCGTGGGTCCCCCAGGCCGATATTATCGCGAATGGTGCCGCGGAAGATGAAATTGTCCTGTTGGACGACGCCGACGTGGTGACGGATCTCGTGCCGGGCGATGCGCTCTAGGGCCACGCCATCGACATAAATGGATTTTTCTGGTGCATCGTAAAACCGTTGCAGCAACGAGATAAATGTCGACTTCCCACTGCCGGTACGGCCCACCAAGGCGATGGATTCCCCGGCTTTGATGTGCAAGGAGATCTTTTTCAAAACGGCAGGAAGTTCGGGCTCGTAGTGAAAGGTCAGATCGCGAATTTCGATTTCACCTTGCACTACTTTCGGACTGTGTAAATTGTCCAGTTCGAACTCTTTCTTTTCATCCATCAAGGTGAAGATACGTTCTGCACTGGTCAGTGAGTTTTGGAACTGTTGATACTTTTCCAGGATTTCACGCAAAGGCGGAATGAAGTCCTGAATATTCATAAGAAACGCCACCAGGGCCCCAATCGCAATGGAATTTTGCGCGCTTAGCAGTCCGCCGAAATAAAGGGCCGAGGTGATGGTCGCCGCATTAAATAAATTCATAATCGGCTGCATCAGCGCATAAGCATGAATGGAGCGCATGTTCGTATCACGATAGTCGATGGAGAGGGCGCCAAAAAGGTCGCGATTGCGCGTCAAACGGTTGTAAAGTTGCACCACTTTGATGCCATTCAGATTTTCAGCCAAAAACGCATTGATCAAAGAAAGTTTCTTCTTTTGTTCGCGCAAAATCTCGCGAATGCGATTGCTAAGATATATCGAAGCCCCGATGAAAAGAGGCGCCAGAATCAGGGATACCAGAGTGAGTTTCCATGAAATTAAAGACAGAGCGATAACCACAGAAATAATCACCACACTTTGCGTGAATACAGCAATGACCCCTTCCGAAAAAAGTTCCCCTAAAGACATCACGTCATTGGTCAGACGAGTGACAATCCTTCCGGTCGGAGTTTTATTGAAAAACTGCAAAGGCAGGCGTTGGACGTGAGACATCAGGTCTTCGCGCAAATGAAAAAGCATGCGGTTGCCGAAGCGCTGAAACAAATAGACGTTTCCAAAAGAAAATACCGAGCGGCAAATCTCTAAGACCAAGTAGGCATAGGCGACGTTGATGAACACGCTATAGTCTTTTTCTTTAACACCGTGGTCGATCGCGTAGCCAACCAGAGCGGGGATCAGGCGGGCCACGGCCGCGCCTCCTGCGACCGCGCCAATGGCGGAAAAGAGCAAAAGTTTTTCTTTTCGGGCATAGGGCCAAAGACGCCGGAACAACTCGGGATAAGTGATTTTAGTTTTAACTAAGTCCTCATGCATGAAGTTTTCACTCATGATGATCCCCCTTGCCCTGAATCTGGACAATTTTTTGGAAGGTCGGGCTTTTCTCTAGAACCTCGTCATAAGTGCCCAGGGCCTCGACTTGCCCGTCCTTTAAAATAAGAAGTTTGTTCACGGCTTTCAGTGATGAAAGACGGTGTGCCACAATAATCCGGCTCATGGTGGAGTGACTTTTGCTCAGCTCTTCTTCAATCGCCTTTTCGGTGCGGGTGTCCACAGCACTCAGCGAGTCGTCCAGAACAAGCACCGGAGTTTTCATAATCAGTCCGCGAGCGATCGTCAGGCGTTGTTTTTGTCCGCCAGATAGGTTCACCCCGCGCTCTCCCAACTGCGATTCGAATTTATGCGGCAGGGATTCGATCTCGGTGGTAAGGTCCACCACTTCAGTCATGCGCATAATTTCTTCGTCAGCCGCTCGGGCTTGCAGCCCGAAACTGACGTTTTCGGAGATGCTTTCGCTAAAGAGGAAGGCTTCTTGGGGCACTAAAAGAAAAGTTTTTCGTAAGGATTCTTGGGTGATGTCCTCGATGGGGATATCGTTGATCAGAATCTGTCCCTCTGCCAAAGGGTGCATGCGGGCTAATAAATTTAGCAAGGTCGTCTTGCCGGCGCCGACGGGGCCCATGATGCCCAGCGATTCCCCGGCGCGCAAAGTGAAGGAAACGTTTTTTAGAACGTAGACAGAGCCGCCTTTGTGTTTATAAGAAACATTTTTAAATTCCAAAGATTTAAATGTCGTTAGTTCGTGCTTTCCGTTATCGGGAATGTCGGTTTCCGTTTGCAGAACGTCTTTAATTCGGTCGAACGAAGCATAACCTTTTTGAAAATATGAAAACCCCATTCCCAGCGCTGTCATCGGCCACACCATTTTTTGAATGTAACGGTGAAAGGCCACAAAAGTTCCAAGGGTCACGGCGCCAGAGTAAATATCATCGCGGGCAACAAAAAGCAGAATCACGCTTCCCGAAGTCACGCCAAATTCCATGACGGGAATAAAGAAGGCATCGACTCGCGCCACTTTGTTGCAGGCTTTCTCGAAGGCCGAGCTGACGCCATTGAAAAGACGGGTGCGATTGTCTTCTTGCGCAAAACTTTTGATAACGCGGATGCCGCCGACAGTTTCTTGTGCGACACCGGTCAGTTCGGAAAAGCGGTCCTGTTGCACTTTGTAGTTGGCATGAATCAAACGCATCACCCGCCAGATCAAAAACGGAACGATGGGTAAAAAGACCAAGGTTTTCCAGGTCCATTCCCAGTTTAAAGAAATCATGATCGGCAGGACCACAGCGATAATGATGATGCCGTCGGCAAGGATCAACAGGCCGGGGCCGATGGCCTGACGAAACGATTGCACATCGTTGGTCAGAAGGCTCATTAGCTCTCCGACCTGATTCTTGTGAAAGAAATTGGGACCGAGCGAGGTGACATGACGGAAAAGTTTTTGACGGATGTGTTCCGCCGCGAAGGTGTGGAACTTACCGAAATGCGCGCGCCAACCATAACGACTGACCGCCAGCCCGGCCATGACAGCAAGAAACATCAGACATGTTTTCGCAATATCGTCCAGCGGGACTTTGGTTTCAATCTGATCAATCGCGGTTTTCATGATGAGGGGATAAATCCCATCCAGCGCGTTTGTGATAATTAAAAAAATCATCCCCAAGCTAAAAGCCCGGGGATTGTTTTTAATATAAAACCAAAGAGGACGATTTAATAAAGAGGAGTTCTCTGTAGTCGACGACATCGAGGGGACTTTAGTTAATCCCACGGAGCTCGGCAAGAGTTTTGGGAGTGTCCTCGATATTGCTCTTGGCGTCGTTCGAAGGCTCTTTGTTCCCAGCCATAAAAGAACGGACGGGAGTTGAATAAACGGTCTATGAAGAATTTGAAGATGGCCATAAAACCTCCTTGCATTGCTGTTTTTAGAATCGGCAAAGTGGTCCTATTATTCAATACCCTTGATAAGAGTATTAATATACGCTACTCTTAGTTTTGGGGGTTGAGATGTCACAGATTGACCAGTTTTTAAACTCACTCAAGCGCGCCTTAAAAGCGAAGAATGTTCTATATCGTGATCTGGCTAAGCCATTGGGTTTGAGTGAATCCAGTGTAAAGCGGATTCTTTCCAATAAAAGTCTAAGTCTGGAGCGTCTGGAAGAGATCTGTCGTGTTGCTGACATCAGCTTTTCAGAGGTGGTGAAAGCCGCCAATCTCGAAGAGGCCAATCAAGCGGTGACCCTTTCAGATGAGCAAGAAAAAGCTTTAGCTGAAAATGCACGATTGCTGCATTATTTTATGATGCTGCAAGAAGGGAAGACGCCGCAAAAAATCGAGCGGGACTATCACATTCCTAGTTCGGAATCCAAAAAGTATCTGTTTCATTTGGACCGCCTGAATCTTATCGAGCTTCATCCTCGCGATAAAGTGAAATTCAAGCGCCAGGGATTCCTGCGTTTCCGTCGGGATGGGCCCGTAGGGAAGGCCTTATTCGATCAGACAAAGAGCAGCTATCTCAGTTATGATTTCAAGAACGAGGACTACATCCGTTTTTCTTTCTTTAAGATCAGTCCGCCGGCTTTAGCGAAATACAAAGCCAAGCTGGAACGCATTCTTTTAGAGATGCAGGAGGAAGCGCGCTTTGAAGGCGAACACCACGTGCCGGTGCAGGACACCGGTGTGCTTTTGGCGTTCCGTCCGTGGCAGTATTCCTATATGGGCGCGATTAAAAAGAAAGAGGGGAAAGAGGAGTAATGGCGTAGTCCTCAGGTCCGAATTGGCTCGGGATTGTCTAATATTTAGACGATCCATCCCTATTTACATTAAGTTCTTGTGTTAGGGGCGGGATTTACGCCCCTTGTGCTATAACCTTCGTATGAAATTCAAGCACACTTTGCTTATCAGTTTAGCGATAGCTCTTTGTGGAAGCCTTGGTTTTGCGGCAACGTCGGGGCGCGCCCGGGCCTGTTTGACAGAGCATATCGACGAAGCTATCGACTTGAATTCAAAACGAGCTCCCTTTTACGAAAAGCTCTCTAGTGGTAAAAGCAAAATCGTCACGAAGAAGCTGATCGCGATGGAAAGACGCTTGCGTCTGGTGGCTCCCGTAGCGGACTTTATGGTTGCGAAATTTCAGAGAGCTGGCATTCCGATGACCTGCGATTATTTTATTTCCATGAACCACACTCCTAAATTCCGCGCGGTGAATCCTGCGGGCCCGGATTCTCTTAAAAATTTTCGTGCTGCCAACGTGGACGTGATCAAAAAATATCTTTTAAAACTCTATAAGCAGCGGGCCTATGGGGACCTAGCGCAATACGCGGACGATCTGGTGATCGAGCTTGAGCGAGAGCCCCGTTATAACTGCATGGTTCGCCACATTCTGGAATCGATCCGCCGTATCGCTTTGGTCATTCCGCATCACGAGAGGCTCGCTCAGGAACGATTGGGTGACTCTTCTTTATTCATGGCCAACCTTATATTGCGATCCCATATCACTCTACTTAACGAGTCCGGAGAGATCGATAATCTGGCGGCGCCGCTGCAAGCCGAAGCTCTGCCTATCGTGTGCCAGGATGTCCCTTACATTCCTGTACTCGGGATTTAAGAATATTCTCGCATTCATCAGAAGAAAAAATATTTTATCATGATACTTTTGCAATGAATCTTCCCCCGAGGGTGATGCTGGTCACGAGGGCTCGTATCAGTTCGGCTCGAAAAGCAAAAAGCAGTTCGTAATTTTTCGAGAACGCTTTAGTAACCGAAGGATACTCCCGAAATAGACTGGGTCTTATAACCCTGGGAGTATGAATGTTGGATCGTATATGGAAGTCGCGCAGCTATCGGTATAAAACCTTGGCCTTGTTGATTATCGCCGTCACACCCCTTTGGGCGATTGTGGCCTTTTACGTACTTCCTTTGGTGCGTGAAAATATGTTTCAGGATCGCAAGATCGCCGTCCATGGGGCTGTTGATACCGCCACCAAATTAATCGAGCACAATTACGACCTCTTTCAAAAGAAGCTCATCACCGAAGACGAGGCCAAAGAGCGTTCGCTGGCCGCCATTCGCGCTCTTCGCTATAACGGCAACGAATACTTTTGGATCAACGATCTTCATCCACGAATGATGATGCATCCGATGAAGCCGGAGCTGGAAGGAAAAGATCTTTCCGATATGAAAGATCCCAACGGCCTAAAGCTCTTCGTCGAGTTTGCGCGCGTCGGGCAGACGGCCGAGGGTGAAGGTTTTGTAAATTACATGTGGCCCAAGCCGGGGTCGCCCAATCCAGAACCTAAAATCAGTTTCGTTCGTCAGTTCAAGCCCTGGCAGTGGATTTTGGGCAGTGGTGTTTACGTCGACGACGTGGAAAAGGCTGTTGGCACTTTCCGCAATAAGGTTCTTTTGGGGTTTTCACTGGCATTCCTTTTGGCATTTGCGGTCTTCTTTGTTTTTTCAAGCCATCTGATGAAGTTCCTGGCGCGCACTGTGACTGATACAAATGCCGCCAGTCAGCAGGTGCTAGAAGCTTCGAATATGCTATCCAACGCGGGCCAGAGCGTGGCCCAAGGCGCGGTTGAGTCTGCGGCTCGCATCGAAGAAACGCTTCGTTCAGTGACTGATTTGAATGAAATTGTTAAAGCCAATCAGGATCGCGCCAAAGCCGCGGCCGAGCTAGCGAAAACGTCTGAAGAAGGCGCCTCGAAAGGGGCGACGGAAGTGAAGCGTCTGATTGAAGCTATTACGGTGATGTCGAAAATCTCTGGAGAAATCACCGCCGCCATGGACATTATCGATGATATTGCTTTTCAGACAAACTTGTTGGCGCTAAACGCGGCCGTGGAAGCGGCGCGAGCGGGCGAGCAAGGAAAAGGTTTTGCGGTTGTCGCCGAAGCGGTGCGGGGCCTGGCGCTGAAGTCCGCTTCAGCCGCGAAAGAAGTCAAGACGGTCATCACCAGCAGTGTCGAACAGACGCGGGTTTCTTTAGAACTTGCCGAGAAAAGCGATAAGGTGCTGGATGGAATTGTGCATTCGGTGCAAAAAGTGACGGTGCTTAATCAAGAAATCGCAGAGACCTCTACACATCAATCCGAAGGGATCAAAGCGATTCATGATGCAATGGGTTCACTAGAGCGGCAGACACAAGCCTTCTCGGCTGCGGCAGAAGAAACCGCCGCGACCTCGGAAGAAATGTCTGCGCAAGCTCACACACTTCAGGGCATGGTGAACAGCATGGCCACGGAAGTGATTGGTAAAAACGTCGCTTAAGTCTCCAGTACTAAAACATCTTCGATAATCCCAGCTCGAGTGATCATCTCTAAGAGCTGGGATATTTTTTCCGTATTCAGGGCATGCGAAAAATCCGCTAAAGCCGTTGTGATCGATTTTCCTTCTTTCAAGTCCAACAATATTTGCGCTTCGATGGCTTCAATTCTTTGCACATAGATCTTTCTTTGCTTTTTATAAAGAAGAAGATGCTCCGGCTGACTCCAGTGAATGTCTTCAAAGTGATAGGAGCGTTCATTGCGCTGCCTCCACACCTCGTAAATCGAATAAGGACTGGCAAAAACGGTCATCGCTTCGATGAAGTGGACTTTAAAATCCTCGCCTTGTAGCAGCTCTTCAATATGCTCTTCCGCCAAAGGCTGCGGCGTGGGCGTGTGATAAATATCTTTAATGATCCACTCAAAGCGCGCCAGTTCGTGCAGAAATGGTATGCTTGCCCCCGCCGATGAGGTTTGCAAAAACGCCGGGAACTCGGCGCCGTGGGCCGCAAGATCGTAGGACAGGGAGGGTTGGGCATTGATGTAGTCCGCCGCCACTTGTTGAAATGAATCTGCGCCCAAAACCCAGAAGATGGATGGATAGGTTTCTTTCAAACTTTCGGTCAGTCGTCGAATATAGCTGTGGTTGTAAACTTTGAAGGCGCGCTCTAGTGACATTTGCCCCACGGCCTTCAGAGTCTTTTGAAAAGCCTGGTCGTTTTCGCCCATAAGGCCTTTTTTAAACAGGTTCTGTGCTTCGTTCAGATTCATGAGAGCCCTCCAGGATGTAAACTGCTTTCATCACTTCGACTTCAAGTTCCTTGAAATCGGGAATATCTTCGTCGCGTTCAATAAGAATCGGCAGATGGCGAATGTGCGGCGCCATTAATTTGAACAGATCCCACACTGGCTGGGGAATGTCCTGCGAATGATTGTCGAAAAGGATGTCTTCGAATTTGCTGGGACCTGACATATGCACCTGGGCCACCCGATCCAGGGGAATGTGATTCAAGAAATAGTGCGGATCGAAGCCGTGATTATAAGAATTCACATAGACATTATTCATATCTAACAGCAAGGCGCAGCCAGAGCGGCGACTGACTTCGGCGACAAAATCCCATTCGCTCATTTCGTTGTTGCGATAGCTGATGTACGTGGAAACATTTTCAAGCACCAGGGGGCGACGTAAAAAGTTTTGCACGAAATCAATATTATTTACCAATGTTTCGATGCTGTCTTCGGTAAAGGGGAGGGGCAATAGGTCATGAAGGTTCTGCTCCGGAGAACCGGTCCAGCAAAGATGGTCTGACACAATAAAGGGTTCGACGTGTTCGATCAACTCTCGCAATTTTTGCAGATAATCCAAGCGCAAACCTTCGGGGCAGCCGATATTCATGGAAAGACCATGCAATGCGACCGGATAGTCTTGGCGAATGAACTTTAGCACTTCTAAAGGGCGACCGCGCGAATTCATGTAAGTTTCGGAAATGGCTTCGAACCAGGCAGCTTCGGTTGGCGGCCGCGTTTCCAAATAGGAATAATGGGGCTGGCGAAGGCCGAGGCCCACTTTGTGTGTTCGTGAAGAGGGATGCATGGCCGCTCCTATTTTTTCGCTGGAGCTGCCGACTTTGCGGCCTTGGCTTCACCATCAAGTTCGATTTCAATTTCGTCACCGACGACCCAGCCACCTTTATCCAGTGCCTTGTTCCAGTTCAGGCCGAAGTCTTTGCGATTCACTTTCGTTTCCGCTTCGAATGAAAGAACGCGGTTGCCCATGGGGTCGTTGACGGCGCCATTGTAGTCGATATCAAAAACGGCGGGCTTCGTGATACCACGAATGGTCAGGTCGCCATGGATTTTGTCGGGCTTACCGTTGTCATAATCCACCTTGGTGCCTTTGAAAGTCATTTCCGGGAATTTATTAACATCGAAGAAATCCGCAGAGCGCAGATGTTTGTCACGGTCCTTTTCGTTGGTGTTCAACGAATTGGTGTAAACTTTGACGAAGACGTTTTCAAGCTTCTGGGTTTTTTCGTCGAAATCAAAAGTACCTTCAAACTTTTCAAAGCGACCTTTGACTTTCGAGACCATCAGGTGCGGAGCTTTGAAGCTGACATCCGTGTGAGCTTTGTCCAGCTCGAATTTTTCAGCAAAAGCAGTCGAGGAAAAGAGACCAGTCGTCAGAAATAAAAAAAGTAGAACGCGCATCTTTGAAATCCTTTCGGTAAGTGCTCGTTCTACTTTTTGAGAGGCGCTTAACTTTTACAAATTAAGTTGGTGAAAGCTTTAGTAATTCATTAAAGCTTTCACGTCCAATTTGCCGTTCGACACAGATTTGCCGTCCAGCGCTTGGATTTTGCGAGCCGATCCCAGAATCGCCGCTTTCACATCTTGCCAAGATTTTTCCGGGTGCGCCGACCAATACAAAGCCGCAGCACCAGCAACGTGAGGGGCCGCCATCGAGGTTCCGTCCCAAGTGGCCTTGAAGCCGAACTTATCAATGACTGTATCTGAGTAGCCTTGGGCGACAACCGTCGAGAACACTTTCACGCCAGGGGCGCCAATGTCGACAGATTTATAACCCCAATTAGAGAATGAACCCAAACGATTGTTAGAGTCCAAAGCTGCTACCGCGATGATGTTGTCGTGAGGATAGGAAGCTGGGTAAGCCGGATTTGGATCGTTGTCGTTGTCATAGCCGACGCCTTTGTGGCCGTTCCCCGCAGCCGCGATGAACAAGACGCCTTTGTCTTGTGCGTATTGAACAGCATCACGCAAAGCCTGATTTTCCGGAGCGCCGGGCTCTTCGCCTTCAGAACCCCAAGAGTTGTTCAGAACTTTAGCGCCATTATCAACGGCATAACGAATCGCTTTGATCGCATCCGCTGTGGTTCCGCCACCAGTCATCCCGATGAAACGCAAAGACATGATTTTTACGTTGGGAGCTACGCCGGCAATACCTTTACCATTATCCCCACGGGCCGCCACGTTGCCTGCACAGTGAGTTCCGTGTCCAGGGTTGCCACCTTTGAACAAGCCGTCCAAAGTATCCACGGCCAGGTCGTAAGGCTTGTTGTCGTTGCCAACAAAGTCCCAACCGATCACGTCATCGACGTAACCATTGCCGTCGTCATCAATGCCGTTGTTAGGAATTTCATTCGTATTTCTCCACAGATTTGGCAGCAAATCTTCGTGAGTATAATCAACACCCGTATCAATCACCGCGACGATCATATCAGGATGGCCTTTGGTTACCTTCCATGCATCTGCGACACCGTTGTCGATCATGCCCCATTGTTTCGCAAACAGCGGATCTGTGCCTGTCGTGGTTTGCGGAGCGTCAGGAATTTCCGGATTGTCCTGGCGAGCAGCAGCGCGAAGTTGTGGATTTCTTGAAAGCATTTTTGCCAAAGCAGCACGGCGCAATGGGTCTTCGATACGGTAGTCCTCAAGCAAGGTCACTTTGTAGTTGGGCTGAATGTATTCAACAGCTGGATTTTTCTCCAGAGATTGAATGCTCATATTGCGAGGAGCTTGAACGCGAACCCAGGATTCGCTCAATTTTTCGACTTTCGCCCCCTGCATTTCGAACTCGACGAAGCCCGGTGCTAGTTTAATGAGCAAATCTTGTCTTTTTGAATTAGCTTGCGCCCCTAAGCTGATCGCAAGCATGGCAGAACTCACGTACAGAGCCATTCTCTTCATGCTGTTTTCCCTTCTCGAGGTCCCCTCGAAGTCCTGCCGGTCAACAACTGGACTTCTCCTCGAATGATGTTAGGTGGAAATTAAAGTTTGAAATGAGACGACTAGAGAATCAATTTCAATTACCCCATTTCGGAATGGTGCGTTGAAGAAATCAGACGCAGCCCCTATAATACTTATCTAGTTGTCAGGATTACGGATTTTCAGTAACTACTTAATGATAGCTAAATGAAATTGCAGAGGTGTATTTATGCACAAAGATCAAGTGCAGGGTTCTGTGTCTGTCTCAGGCGCAAGCGGAACTCAAGCCATAGATGATATGTCACGAGATGTTGCTTTCACATCAAGGCTCGATGCTTTGGTGGCGTGGGGGCAAAAAAATTCTTTGTGGCCAATGCCTTACGGTACTGCTTGTTGCGGTATCGAATTCATGTCCGTGATGGGACCAAAATATGACTTAGCTCGTTTCGGAGCTGAGGTGGCTCGTTTCTCTCCTCGTCAAGCGGACTTGCTTGTCGTTGCTGGAACTATCACAGAAAAAATGGCGCCCGTGATCACGCGTATTTATCAACAGATGCTTGAGCCTAAATACGTGATCTCAATGGGAGCGTGTGCAAGCTCAGGTGGTTTCTACCGCGCTTATCACGTTCTTCAAGGTGTCGACAAAGTCATCCCTGTCGATGTTTACATCCCAGGTTGCCCGCCAACACCGGAAGCGGTGATGGATGGAATCATGGCTTTGCAACGTATGATTGCGACTCGTCAACCACGTCCTTGGAAAGACAACTGGAAAAATCCTTATGAACAAGCTTGAGAATTTAAAACAAAACCTTGCAGGTAAATTCAAAATCGAGAACTACAAGTTCACTCACGCTGTGGGTGATGATGTTCTTGAAGTTCCTAAGGAAGACGTTCCGGCGTTGCTTTTACATCTTCGTGAAAGCGGTCAGTTTGATTTCCTTATGGATATTTGCGGCGTGGATTATCCAAACCGTGAAAAACGTTTTGATGTTGTCTATCACTTATTCTCTTCGAAGGACTCTTCGCGTTTGCGCGTGAAAGCGCAAGTGGGCGAGAACGAATCCATCGGCACGGTTTTGCCGGCATGGAAAGGTGCGGACTGGTTCGAGCGTGAAGCTTACGATATGTTCGGTATCAAGTTCGAGGGTCACCCGAACTTGCGCCGTATTTTGACTCATCACCAATTTGTGGGTCATCCACTTCGCAAAGACTACGATGCGAACTTGCAGCAACCTTGTACCAGTTCTTTGCCGATTCACTTCAACAACGAACCGGGTTCTCCGGGTGACGTGCTGAATGATAAATATGTTCCTTTGAACATCGGTCCTGCACATACAGCGATGCACGGAACTCTTCGTGTGATGGCGGAAATGGACGGCGAGACGATCGTTCGTTGTAACAATGAAATCGGCTATCTGCACCGCTGCTTTGAAAAAATGGCCGAGACTCATCCGTACAACCAAGTCATTCCTTACACCGACCGTTTGAACTACTGCTCGGCACCAATGAACAACATTGGTTACTGTAAAGCCGTAGAGCGTTTGTTGGGTGTGGAAATCCCACCCAAAGCGCAAGCGATGCGCGTGATCCTGGCAGAGCTTTCCCGTATCATCGACCATACAATTGCGATCGGTACTGGGGCGATGGACTTGGGTGCTTTGACGTCTTTCTTCTATATGTTCGGTCTGCGTGAGCAGGTGTACGGCTTGTTTGAAAAACTGTGTGGAGCGCGTTTGACCGTGTCTATGACTCGCGTCGGCGGTATGGCTCAAGATGCGCCTGAAGGCTGGTTCGACGAAGTATTGGCTCTTTGTAAAGAGATCCGCAAAGGCACAGACGAAATGGCCAGCATGGTGGTGGATAATAAAATCTTTATCCAACGTACAAAAGGTGTCTGCCCCGTATCCGCTCAGGATGCGATTCAGTGGGGTTACACCGGACCTTTGCTGCGCGCTTCCGGTGTGAATTTGGATTTGCGTAAAGCGAAACCTTACTACGGTTACGACGCCCTGGACTTTGATATCCCAGTAGGGACATCCGGTGACATCTATGACCGTTACTTGGTTCGTTTCGAAGAAATGCGCCAATCCGTTCGCATCATCGAGCAGGTCTGCAAAAACGTTCCTGGCGGCGATTACACTATTCGCGATAAAGGCATCGTTCTTCCCGAGAAGAAAGATGTTTACGGTAACATCGAAGGTTTGATGAATCACTTCATGTTGATCATCAAGGGTCTTCGTCCGCCTGTGGGTGAAGTTTACGATGCGACCGAAGCCGCTAACGGAGAACTGGGTTTCTATCTGGTCAGCGATGGCTCGGCAAATCCTTACCGTTTGAAAGTTCGTCCACCTTGTTTTGCGATCTACCAATCGTATCCAACGGTGGTTAAAGGCGCGATGTTGGCGGACGCTATCGCAACAGTCGCTTCGATGAATCTTATCGCCGGCGAATTGGATAGATAATTGACCGGGCGGTAGCCCGCAACGTGAAGCAGCTTAGAGTTTTGAAAAATTTAAAGGACAAAGAATGTTTCAACTAAGTGAACAAGGTTTGGCAGAGGTAAAAAAAGAATTGGCTCGCTATGAAGCGAAAGATTCTGCAATCATCCCCAGCCTTTACATCGCACAAAAAGAAAACAACGGTTTCATCACTCCGGAAATGATCACGTATCTTTCCAAGGTGATGGACATCCCTGAAGCACGTATTAACGAAGTTTTTAAGTTTTATACGATGTTCAATCAAAAGCCTGTGGGTAAATATCATGTGCAAGTGTGCACAAATATTTCCTGCGCGTTGGAAGGCGGTCGCGAGATGGCCAGCCACATCTGTCACGAACTGGGTGTGAAATACGGAGAAGTCACTTCAGACGGTCGTTTTACAGTCAGTAAAGTAGAGTGCCTGGGTTCCTGCGGAACTGCGCCAATGATGCAAGTGAATGATACCTACCATGAGAAACTCACTCCGGAATCAGCAATGAATCTGTTACGAGGAATGAAATAATGGCTGAAACAAAACTACTGACAGAATTCTATCACTTGCCAGAGTTTCAAACTTTGGCTGGATACAAAGCTAAAGGCGGATACGAAACTTTGCCGAAAGCTTTGAAGTTACAACCTCAGCAAATCATCGACGAAGTGAAGGCTTCAGGTCTTCGCGGACGTGGCGGTGCGGGTTTCCCAACGGGCATGAAGTGGGGTTTCCTTCCTAAAAACGGAGAACCTCGTTACCTTCTTTGCAATGCCGATGAAGGGGAGCCAGGAACATTCAAAGATCGTATGATGATGGAGCGTGCTCCGCACCAATTGATCGAAGGTATGATCATCTCGGCTTTCGCGATCGGTTCTAATAAAGGTTATATTTACGTTCGTGGTGAATATGTTTACCCGATTGAATGTTTGAATAAGGCAATTAAAGAAGCCTATGCTGCGGGCCTTTTAGGTAAAAACATCTTGGGTTCTGGTTTTGACTTTGACCTAGATGTTTATCGTGGCGCGGGTGCTTACATCTGTGGCGAAGAAACCGGTATGATCTCTTCGTTGGAAGGCTTAAAAGGCCAGCCAAAATTGAAGCCACCATTCCCGGCGGTTCAAGGTTACTTGCGCAAGCCGACGATTGTGAACAACGTGGAAACTTTGGCGGCTGTGACGTACATCATTCGTGATGGCGCCCAGGCTTATCGTAAAAATGGAACAGAAAAATCCGCGGGAACGAAGCTGTTCTCTCTTTCTGGAAACGTGATGACACCCGGGAATTTCGAAGTTCCATTGGGCTATCCTTTGATGGATCTGATCATGAAAGAAGGGGGAGGCATGAAGCCAGGCCGCAAGCTCAAAGCGGTTATTCCTGGTGGTTCCTCCGCTCCTGTTTTAACAGCCGATGAAGTGGCGAAAGCCAATCTGGATTATGAATCACTTGCAGGTCTGGGAACCATGTTGGGTTCTGGTGCGGTGATTGTGATCGACGATTCTCAATGTATGGTGGATATGTTGGGTGTTTTGACTCACTTCTATGCCCACGAATCTTGCGGTCAGTGTACACCTTGCCGTGAAGGCACAGGTTGGTTGAACAAGATTCTTCATTCGATTTTGGAAGGTCGCGGTCGTTTGCAAGACATCGACTTGTTGATCAAAGTGGCTGACAACATGAAAGGGAAAACAATCTGTGCCCTTTCTGATGCCGCCGCTCTTCCTGTGTTGAGCTTTGTGACTAAGTTTAGAGATGAATTTGAATTCTATGTCCGCGAAGGACGTTCGAAAGTAAAAGGAACGACATATGCCGAAATGCACCATTAATGGCAAAGAAGTCGAAGTAAAAGAAGGCACGTCGATCATCGAAGCCATGCAACAGTCTGGCGATCGTATCGCTCACTACTGCTGGCACCCGGGCTTGAGTGTTGCCGGTGTTTGTCGTCTTTGTATGGTGGAGATCGAAGGAAATCCACGTGTACAAATCGCCTGTAACACCATGGTTACGGAAGGCATGAAGATCAATAACACGTCTGAAAAAGTACGTGATGCCGTGAAGTGGGGTCTGGACTTCCACTTGATCAACCATCCTTTGGATTGTCCGATCTGTGACCAGGCCGGTGAGTGTGGTCTTCAAGACCAGTATATGGAATACGGCAAGTACGACCCAGAAATGGCTGAAGCTAAAGTAAAGAAGCACAAAGTGGTCGATCTAGGTCCGACAGTGGTTTTGGATTCAGAAAGATGTATTTTGTGTTCTCGTTGTGTTCGTTTCACTGAAGAAGTGTCTAAAACAAACGAATTGGGTATCTTCAATCGTGGCGATCGTTCTGAAATCGGAACTCACGAAGGTGTTGAGCTTAACAATAAATATTCTTTGAATACTGTTGATATCTGCCCAGTGGGTGCATTGACGTCGAAAGATTTCCGTTTCCGTCAGCGCGTGTGGTATCTCAAAGATGCAGAAACTGTCTGTAACGGTTGCTCTAACGGCTGTAACGTCAAAGTGTACTTCAACAAGGAAGGTTTCTTCCGCGTGAAGCCTGTTTACAATGAAAAAGTGAACGGTTACTGGATGTGCGATGAAGGTCGTGACGTTTATAAGTTCGTGAACAAAGAGACTCGCTTGTTGAAAGCGCAAGTACGCAATGCTTCGGGCTGGACAGAAATGGCTGGCGGAGCGGCGGCGAAGAATGCCCACGAAGTATTGAAAAACACTTCCGGCGATTCTTTGGCTTTGGTTCTGACTGCGCAATACACCGTGGAAGAATTCGACGCGATTGTTTCGACATTCGTGAACGAATTTAAAACGAAGAAGATCTTCTTCTGGATTAACAACAAAGAAACTTTCGACAGCTTCGACGGCCTTCTTCTTCGTGGTGATAAAAACCCGAATACTAAAGGTCTTCTTAAAGTTTTGGAAAAACACGGTATCACGGCAACTTGGGCTGATTTGACTCAAGGACTTGGTAACGGTTCAATCAAAACTGTGGTTGTTGCCGGTCCTGAAAACCAAGCGGTTTTCCCTGACCTCCAAGAACGCGTGAAAGAGCTTTCCAAAGCTCAGAATTTGATCTGGTTGCAAGCGGGTAAAAACGACGCGTTGATGGCTTTGACTGGCAATGTGTGGTTGATCCCGACAAAAACTTTCGTGGAAAAAGATGGCACGTTCATCAACCACGCGGGGCTTGAACAAAAGTTTAAAAAAGTAACGACAGTTGTATCCGAAGCTCTAACTTTGACAGAAGCGGCTTTGTTGCTTGCTGGTAAAAATCTGACGATTCCAACAGCGACCGCGCAACCGTTCATGCCGATGAATCAGCGTGAAGATCAAGTTACCTTGGAAGCTCGCAAGAAGAATGAATTCGTATTTAGAAGAGGCAGCTTATGAGCGTAATGCAAAATAACTCCGAAAAAGCAAAGTGGTACCTGCCAGGGGTCCTGGGTGGCCTGGGCATCACCATGAAGCACTTGCTGGTGAATCTTTTCAACCGCAAGAAAATGATGACGTTGAATTACCCCGAGGAAAAGTATGAATATTCTCCTCGTTTCAAAGGGAATCACGTTTTGACAGTGAAAAAAGACGGATCTCTTCGTTGTACGGCGTGTATGTTGTGCGCGACGAACTGTCCTGCAGAATGTATTAAAATCGTAGCGGCGGAACATAACGACCCTCATGTCGAAAAATTCCCGATCAGCTACGAAATCGACATTCTTCGCTGCGTTTTCTGCGGCTACTGTGAAGAAGCGTGTCCAGTAGATGCCATCCGTTTGGGACCTGAGTGGCAAACTCCAGGCGTGAACGGTGCAAACTTCATTTACGACATCAACCACTTGGCTTATCGTCCAAATCTTAAAGGCGGAATCCAAACACACGTTGATGATGAAGAACGTTTGAAATCTGGTATCTAAGATTTAACGGCGTAACCGTCTTTATATCGAAATTGAAGCAAAAAGGAGTCGTAAGACTCCTTTTTTCTTTCGAAGGCCCTGCCTCTGCAAAGTGGGATTGCCAAATGAGCCCTTGTTCTATTCTGTAGTTTATTCCGTTTTGAAACTGATCCAGTAGTCTGGTTGTAAGCGCGAGGGATTTGGTGTGGAGGAAATACTTTATCGGTGCTCCGTTCAGCACGGCCTCCTGCCTCAGCCACCGCCGGGCTGTCGCCCGGTTCGCGCCATCCAGGCGCCGGTGGAGGCTGAACTCCGACCAATAAAGTATTTCCTCCACACCAAATCTCAGGCTTCGACAAAGTTGACTCGCTTTTCTTGTCCATATTGTGCAGGTTGCTATAACTTGGCACAAAGAGAGAGTTCTTTCTTTCCCCTTAACAAAATCTTTATTGAGGCCTCGCTCGAGGTTCTTAAATCCGCCGAAAGGCCTTCAACCTGGGCTCTGCCCTGTAAAAGCTGGATCTAGAACCAAGACTGCGGACGGTGACGGTTCCTGGTAGGGATTTGCTTCGGAAGATGTTATGGAATAAAAGGGTGGTGAGAAGTTCCACTGGTTTTCGCTATGATAAAGAAAATCAATAAAAGCAATAGGTTAGGTTGAGATGCCCGAGTTGCCCGAAGTCGAAGTTGTGCGCCGAGGTTTGGAAAAGATCCTGAAGGATGAGCCCGTTTTGCAGAAGATCGAGCTAAAAAGGGCGGATCTGCGGGAGCCCATTCCTGCTAAAAAATTAAGCATCTTGGTGGGGGAAAAGCTTTTATCTGTTGAAAGACGAGCCAAATACCTTCTTCTTTGGACTAAAAAAGGCGCGATGCTTTCGCATTTGGGTATGACCGGCACGTGGCGGGTGGCTCCTCCCGGTGACGAGCGTCTGCATGATCATATCTATCTTCATTTTTCCGGAAATCTTCGTCTGGCGTACCGCGATCCACGTCGATTTGGCTACTTTGATTTTGTGCAAAATCCCCTGGAACACCCGAAACTAAAGGGTTTGGGGCCAGAGCCATTGACGAAAAGTTTTACTGGAAAACAGCTTTGGGAAAGTCTGCGTGGTAAAGATGTGGCGATCAAAGTGGCGATTATGGATCAGAAAATCGTGGTCGGCGTTGGGAACATCTATGCCAGTGAAGCCTTATTTGCCGCGGGAATCAGGCCGACGCTGCCAGCGCAAAAACTTTCTCGCGATCGAGCCGAGGTTCTGGCAAACGAGATTAAAAAAATTTTATCTCGCTCGATCGAACTCGGTGGTTCCTCGATCAGCGACTTCGCTCAAACCAGTGGAGAAAGTGGCTACTTTCAGAGGAGTTTTCGAGTCTACGATCGCGCAAAAATGCCTTGTGTGACTTGTGGGCAACAGGTGAAGTCGAAAGTTCTGGGTGGGCGAAACACCTTCTGGTGTTCACGCTGCCAAAAATAATTTTTAAAAATTCGTTTGCTATCAGGCGCCTCTTTTGTGTAATTTGGTCCTTAGTCGAGTTTTAAAACAAAAATGCGGACTTTCTCGAAACGTCAATGAACGTGCTCGAGTGGAATGCACAAATTAATAAACGAAGGGACAACAACAATGAAAGCAATCGTTATCGCTGCTTTGCTAGCACTTTCTTTCACAACTGGTTTCACTTGCTCTAAAAATCAACCTGCTGAGCAAGCACCTGCAACTGAAACAGCTCCTGCTACTACAGAAGCAGCTCCAGCTGAAGGTACACCTGCAGCTACTGAAACAGCTCCTGCGGCTACAGAGACTGCTCCTGCAGCTCCTGCTGGCGAAACTAAGTAATTTAAGCCTTACGGCGAGAATAGCTTAGAGCTACGAACGAAGCCCTCGCAAGAGGGCTTTTGTTTTTTCTCAGTCTTCCTCATGTTTTTTCCATCTCGGATCTATATAGACAAGCGTCCGAACTCCTTGCACATCCTCACATTCCAGAGTCTAATTACTGTGTATCAATTTAAAGGATTAAAGGAGATACATCGTGGATTCTATCAACTCTCTTTATGGGTTTTTCTTAGAGAGCTTCACGTGGGCCTGGGTTTTAGGCTCCGTCGCTCTTTTGTTGTTCGTCGGGTTCTTTGGCAGCCCACTCATCGTTTGGACAATCGCCTTAGCTGCGATTTTGTTCGGTTTCGGAGCTCCCACCTGGTTGTGGATTGTTTTCGCTGTTTTGGCAGTGATCTTCAATATCCCACCAATTCGTACAGCGCTGGTGACTTCGGGCGTATTCGGAATCTTCAAGAAGTTTGAATTCTTGCCGAAGATTTCTGACACTGAAAAAGCCGCGTTGGATGCCGGGGTCGTGTGGATCGAAAAAGATCTGTTCTCGGGAAAACCTGATTTCGGTACGATGATGCAAGAGCCTTACCCTAGCTTGACGGCGGAAGAAAAGGCTTTCATGGACGGACCAGTGAACACTCTGTGTAAGATGATCGATCACTGGCAGATTTATAAGACGAAAGAAATTCCTCAAGATATCTGGGACTACATTCGTAAAGAAAAATTCTTGGGCATGATCGTACCGAAAGAGTACGGTGGTTTAGGATTTTCCGCTCTTTGCCATTCCGAAGTGATCATGAAACTTTCTTCGCGATCTATTTCCGTCGCGATTCAAGTGATGGTGCCAAATTCCTTGGGACCTGCAGAGCTTCTGGCACACTACGGGACTGAAAAACAGAAGACCTACTGGTTGCCTCGTTTGGCCGATGGTCGCGAGATTCCTTGCTTCGGTTTGACCGAGCCTACGGCGGGTTCTGATGCCGGTGCGATCACTTCCTCTGGTATCTTGTTTAAAGATTCTGATGGTAAAATTAAAATCAAATTGAACTGGAACAAACGTTGGATCACGTTGGCGGCGATTTCGTCAGTGATCGGTTTGGCTTTCCGTCTTCGTGACCCTGAAAATCTTTTGGGTAAAGGTGAAGATCTGGGCATCACTTGTGCGTTGATTCCGGCAAGCACACCGGGCGTGGTTTTAGGCCGTCGTCATGATCCATTGAATACACCTTTCTACAACTGTCCGACACAAGGTAAAGACGTCATCGTTGATGCGGAAGACGCCATCGTTGGTGGTATCGGCGGCGCCGGTCGTGGCTGGATGATGTTGATGGAATGTTTGGCGGCAGGTCGCGGTATCTCTTTGCCGGCGCAAGCAACAGGTGGAGCAAAATTGGCGACTCGCGTGACTTCAGCACATGCGGTTGTTCGTCGTCAATTTGGGGTTTCGATTGGTAAATTCGAAGGTGTTGAAGAACCTTTGGCGCGCATCGGAGCGAATACTTACGCTCTGGAAGCTATGCGTATTTTCACATTGGGGGCCTTGGATAAAGGGATTAAGCCCGGTGTGATCACAGCGATGCAGAAATACTATTCTACTGAAATGGGCCGTAAGTCGATCAACGACGCTATGGACATCATGGGTGGAGCGGGTATCTCGATGGGACCTCGCAACGTCTTGGCGGAAATTTATATCGCGACGCCAATCGGTATCACGGTGGAAGGTGCGAATATCATGACGCGCACTTTGATCATCTTCGGTCAAGGGGCTCTTCGTTCACATCCTTTTGCGTATGCGGAAGTGAAAGCCTATGAGGCCAACGACTTGAAAGGATTTGATAGAGCGTTCTTCGGCCATATCGGGCACATCGTGCGCAATACTTGCCGTGCCATTCTTCTTTCCTTGTCACGTGGATACTTGGCATCCGCGCCGGATTGTCATCCGCAAATGAAGATCTATTTCCGTCGTCTTTCGTGGACTTCAGCGACCTACGCGTTGCTTGCTGATATCGCGATGGGCGTTTTGGGTGGCTCTTTGAAAATGAGAGAAAAAATCACCGGTCGTTTCGCCGATATCTTGGCGAATATGTACATCGCGACTTGTATCCTTCGTCGTTTCGAAGCCGAAGGTCGTCGTGAAGAAGATCTAGCTTTTGTGCATTACAACTTGAAACAAAACATGGCTGAAATCCAAAAAGGTTTCGATGGTATCTTTGATAATTTGAAGATCCCCGGTTTGCGTTGGTTCTTTAAAGGCTGGATCGGTGCTTGGTCACGTATCAACTCTATCGGTTCGCAAGCCTCTGACGGTTGGTCACATGCAATTGCCTCTTCTATGATGAAAGAAGGCGGTATCCGCGATCGTCTGACAGACGGCATTTACTTGCCAAAAGAGCGCGGCGAAGCGTTGGGCCGTTTGGAATATGCGATGTCAGTAACTTTGCAATCTGAAGCGGTTGAAAAGAAAATCAAAAAAGCGATCCGTGACGGCGTTCTTCCTAAGAAGAAAGCGCACTTGTTGTTGGACGAAGCCAAGAATAAAAATGTTATCAACGAGGCTGAATACAAACTGATGCAAGAAGCAGAACCAGTTCGTTACGATGCTATCTTGGTGGATGATTTCTCTGAAGAGCAATACCACGCTAATAAAGTTCTTTAATTTGAATGCTTGAATAGAAGACGAAAGCCCCGGCCGCAAGGTACGGGGCTTTTTTTTTAGCGTCGACCGAAAGGTCTGCGGGATTTCGTTGTTAACAAACGCTTGATCAGTCCGTCGTCATCCTCATCGGCAATTTCACCGATGATTTCTTCCAGAATATCTTCCATGGTGATGATGCCCACAACAGTGTCTTTATCGTAAACCAAGGCCATGTGGCTCTTTTTTTCCTGCATCAGTTTGAGGGCTTTTAAGGCGTCATCGCCTTCGTTGACTTTTAGAATCGGTCTGACAATCGAGGGCCAGTTGGTGTCGCCGCTGCCGATATAAGTGATGAACTCTTTCGTGTGCAGCAGCCCCAGGGGGATGCCGGCTTCATTCACAACTGGCAACCGGGTGTGGCCCGAACCGACGGCAAGGTTTAAGACGTCAGAGACAGGAAGATCCACGGAAACCTTCACCGTGTTTTCCCAGTCCACCATCATATCTTCCGCCTGTTTGGCTTCGATATTCACAAGGTTTAAGACAAACTGTCTATGTGTCTTGGAAAGCGAGTCAATACTGATCGAGGTTTCTTCCGCAGCTCCGGGATCATGAAGCGCTCCTCGTGTGGCTTTCTTTTGAAAGACGCGCACAATCGCATGGGTCATGTCTTCTAAAAGATTCACGACAGGTGAAAGAACTTTGTCGAAAGTGAACAAACCTTTAGCCGCCAGAAGGGCAATCTTTTTGGAATTTTTTAAGGCCAGACTTTTTGGAACCAACTCGCCAATCACGACGCTGGCCACGGTGATGGGAATAACCACTATTAAAATAGATAGAGCTTCAGCCAGATCTTCACTGATACCAAAACGCTGTTCAAAGATCGGCGATAAGGATTCTTCAGCCCCCGCACCACCGACCGCCGCAGAAATAGCTCCCACCAGTGTGATACCAATTTGCAGAACAGAAAGCGTTCGTTCTGGCGTCAGGCGCAGTCGCAAAAGCAGACTGGCATTAGAGTCGCCTTTATCGGCAAGCTTGCGTAATTCCACGCGGTTGACGCTGACGAAGGCCATCTCCACAGCAGAAAATAGAGCGTTCAGCGCTAGACAGACTAGCACCACTATAAGTTCGATCATGTGGAGATCTCCGGAATAAAATAAATAGAAAGCTTTGAATTTGAATAGGTCGGATAAGGGTCAGGATCCATAGATTGTTTTTTAAGATATCAAAGAGGCGGGGTGTCTACCTATTTGAATTGCAATGCGTCACCAAAATGTGGACATTCTGTTTGATTTTTTGATGTCCTCTGGGCAGAAGAAGCGGCACAGCAATCAAAGATTCTAATGACTTGAGGGGGCCCATGAAAATCCTGATGTTTGTTTTAGGTCTATTTCTTTCTTCTTCCACTTTCGCAGCTTGGTCTGAGGACTTCGCACAGCTTAAGGATGTCCCGCGCAGTTATGAGGATTCCGGTTCTATTTGCGAAGAAGTGGCGCGCATTGAAATGCAACGCGAGTATGCAAAACCTCAATATGAAGTTCTTGTCGGCATCGCTTACGGCAGTGAGTCCCGTGTGATCGGCGAGTTGGACATTGTCATCTTCGACAACAATTTAAATAAAGTCGTGAAGATCGGTGAGGTGAAGTGCTGGAAAGACATGCGTGGCGGCCTAGAAAAGGCTCAGGAGCAACGTGCTCGTTTCATGAAGGCGATTCGCTCCAGTGCAAGTCTGCGGTTCTTTTCGACGTCGACAAAAGAAAACTTTTCAGCGGAGCAGTTTAAGTTCGTGAAGGAGTTCTTCTCGATGGGACAGAAGGGGACTATCGAAGCCGGATATGATCAAGAGTTGCCTTACACACTTACAGAAATGCGCAACTATCGTTACGAAATGATTCGCTGTCAGAATCGTAAAGAATGCGCCCGTCCCTAATCTGAAGATATGGATGTGGGTGCCCTCCACAATGAAGCAAAGGGCACCTCTCGTCGTTCAATAGGTTTCCCTAAACCGAACGTAAAATAAAATTAAATGAACGCATCATCGAGCTGAAGGCCTGACGCTTGTTAATGAAGCCCATGTACGTGAAGTTACGTACTAAGGGAAGCTCCAGTTCTTCCTCGCTATGACCTGTGTAAATGACGACAGGAATGGGTTTACGCAACTTGTGGACCTTTCTTTCCGTCAAAAGTCGGTCCATCAGAAGAAGCGTATCGCGGCCTCCCATTTGTGGCATTTGCCAGTCTAAAACCACCAAATCAAAATGTCTGTTCACAAGAAGAGGAATGGCATCTTGTCCGTCAAACGCCATCGTCACATCGCATTTGTAGTGATCCAAGATGTGTGACATGAGTTTTACAGAGTCTAAGCTATCATCTATGACCAACACGCGTTGAGCGTGCTGCTTTTCTAAGGATGTTTCGATCACCATGAAATTCTCCCTTGCTACCCCTTTATTTGAACCTAAAGTGGGTCGGAGAATCTTCTAAAACGAGAAAGATGATAGGGTTTTAATAAAAGGTCTGTTGTTAAACAAAAAGAACTCGCGTTTTATGCGAGTTCTTTCCTTGTTTGTTCTGTCACAACGGTTTCGCGAACAACCACCACCTTGATTTGTCCAGGGTAGTTGCATTCCTCTTCGATGCGCGCGGCAATCTTTTTAGAAAGATCCAACGCTTGAGAATCATCCACTTTCTTTCCATTCACAAGAACGCGACACTCGCGTCCACCGCTCAGGACGAAGCAGTCCGTAACGCCAGGGAAAGAACGCGCGATGTCTTGAAGTTCCGACACCTTTTGATTGTAGGATTCAATCGTTGAGCGGCGCGCTCCGGGGCGCGCTCCGGAAACCGCATCGGCGGCAATTACTAAAAAGGCATGATCTGTCGAAGGTTGCTCGTCAAAGTGATGGGCCTTCACGGCATGAACCACATCCGGCGCCTCGCCACGGGCTGCGATAAAGTCAGCGCCGATGACGGCATGGCCGCCTTCCATGACGTGATCCATGGATTTACCGATATCGTGCAGCATGCCCACTCGGCGCGCTTTTTTGATATCCAGGCCCAGCTCTGCGGCCATCAAGCCCGCCAGCCAGCCAACTTCGCCACAGTGGAAATATTGGTTCTGTGTAAACGAGTAGCGGTAACGCAAGGAACCCATCATTTGACGAACTTCCGCATTCAAACCGTCTAGTTTGAGTTCCTTCGCCAAAGCATCACCATCGTGTTTGATGTTTTTGAAAAGTTCTTTCTTCTGATTTTCGGCAATTTTTTTAATGAAATCAGGATTGATATTTTTCTTCTCTTTAAAAATACGCTCTAAAGTTCGGCGAGTCAGTTCACGACGAACAGGATCGAACCCGGCCACGCCGACCATGTCCATGCCTTCTTCAACAATGATGTCGCAACCGCAAGCATCCTGAACGGCTTTAATATTATTGCCATTGGGGTCGCAGAAAAGTTTACGGATGTGATTGTCGGGGAAATTCACGGCACCGATCCCGCGTTCTGCACAGTAAGGACGGGCAAAACGGTCGATGACTAGGCTCAGGATTTTTTTCGCGCGTTGTTCGGCGTGTTCTTTCAAGTCCTCTTCGGATTCCTGAATGAAGCGGGCGGCGCGACGGCGGGAATCTTCTTCCATTTGGGTCTTCAACTGATTTTTGAATTCTTCTGCCGAGGTTCCCAGTCTTTCCGTAAGCTTTAGAACAAGATCTTTATTGAGACCTTTTTGGGTCTCTTTCAGTTTATTCAGTTCAGCTTCCTGGCCACGCAAGGCTTGTTCCTGGCTCTTCACCTCGGACTCGCGCTCTTGCAGTTTCTTTTTTTCTTCTTGAACAATCGAATCGGCTTTGGCTTTTTTTTCGTTGGCGAGCTCTTGCAGTTCTTCGATGCGACCTTCAACCTTCAGCATATCCGGTTCAACTTTGGTCCACATTTCCATTTCAATTTCTTGAACGCGCTCTTTTTCTTCCAGAGCTTTTAGTTCCGCAACTTCTTTGGCTTCGCCCACGATATCAGCGGCTTCTTCGCGCGCATGACGCAAAGTGCGTGCGTTCAAGATTTTGTGCAAGGCCCAGCCTGCGCCACCACCGGCGATCAAAGCAAATAGAGCTGTAGCAATCATTGCAATCATAAAGGTACTCCTAACCCTCTTAGTCTACCGTCCCTTATGTTCCAACGCAAATGATCCCCTCATGTGAGCATTGCTTTACTTCTGGCGTTATGAATTGTAGCCTTTTTTAAAGAGTCCGGAGGAAGAATGGGGCTTATGGAGTGTCAAACAAAATGGATCGGCAAACTGGGCTTTGAGGCCAGGGTTCGGCATCACAAATTTCTTATCGACGGGAAGCCCGAAGATGGCGGTCAGGACCAGGCGGCCACGCCCAAGGAAATCATGCTTACGGCCATTTGCACCTGTTCGGGAATGGACGTTGTCTCAATTCTGCAGAAAATGCGACTGAATCTTCAGTCTTGTGATGTTCTGGCGCAAACCGCTACCACCGAGACGCATCCGAAAATTTTTAAAGAAGTGAAGCTCCAATATCAGATTGTCGGCCCGGATATCAAACCTGAACAAGCACTCAAAGCCGTGCGCCTGTCCATGACGAAATACTGCGGCGTCAGTGCCATGGTCGCGAAGGCGTCGCCCATTCACTATGAAGTTTTCGTGAACGCAGTCAAAGTCGGAGAGGCGTTTGCGGATTTCACGCCACCGCCGGATACAAAATGATTTCTATTCAGATTCCATTCGCCGAAATGGATTTCACTTACGCCCGTTCCCGTGGGCCGGGAGGCCAGAATGTGAATCGCACCAATTCCGCCGCCATTTTGCGGTGGAATTTATGGGCCTCCACCTCCTTGAATGCAGAGCTCAAGGAACGTCTGAGTCTGAAATTGCACGGCAAGTTGACAGAAAGTGGCGATCTCATCATTCGCAGTGATGTGCATCGCGATCAAGATCAGAATCGCTCGGAATGCATTCGTCGCCTGCACGAAACCCTTCGTAAGGCTTTATTTGTGCCGAAAAAAAGAGTGGCGACGAAGCCGACAAAAAGTTCTCAGCGCAAAAGACTGGAAAGCAAAAAACAGCATTCTGAAATCAAGTCTTTGCGCCAAAAAGTGCGCTCGGAGTCTTAGACGACCGGCTCGGCCAAATGCGCATCCGCAGATTTGTTTGGCGCACTTTCGACCGCCTGAATTTTCTTAGAAAGATAAATCGCCACGAAGGTAAAGGCCACGGCTACGTAGCCGACGACGTTGTAATTTTCCAAACGACCGGCGCTGTTTGTCGTCACAATCCAACCGGCGATATAACTTGAAACAGCCGAAGATAATTGCTGCACACAGCTGACGATACTCATGAAGCTTCCGCGGTTTTGCGGCTGCGCCGTCCCTGAAACAAGAGCTGTCGCCGGAATCATGCGTCCCCCAGACGAGACGAAGAAGAAAGCGCAGATGGCAAGGATCAACCATAAAGGTGTCGTGCTAAGATGCGTGATCACCCAATAAGGCAGCAGTGTGATCAAGGCGCCCCAGAGGAAAACCTTGTGCTTACCATAGCGGTCTGCCAGACGCCCGATGTAAGGGGAACTGAAGATCGTAAAAAGACCTCCGGTCATGTACATAAAGGGAAGCTCGGCTTCAGTCATTCCGGCATTGGCGACCAGGGAAGGCGATAAAAAAGGGATGATGGCGAAGTGCCCAAACATCACCGCAGACATGAACAGCAAGGCGCGCCGCTGATTTTTGTTGTGCAGAATGCGGGTGATAACTCGGTGAATGGGCTCTTTCGGGCGTGCCTCCATCAAATGCAATCGCAGAGGTGGGACGCGAAGATAGATCACTACACAAAGAGCTAAGGAAATGGCACCCAGAAATAAAAACGGGGCGTGCCAGGAAAACTGATTGGCTAAGAAAAGACTGAACGGGACACCCAGGACCGAGGCCATAGAAAAAGAAGTCATGATCACGCCCATGGCGCTACCCCGACGTTCGTAAGAAATCGCATCACTGACAATGGAAAGGACCAGAGAGCTTAAAACGCCGCCGAAAATTCCCGTCAATCCTCGTGCGAAAAGCAAAGTTTCATAATTCGGCGAAAGTCCGCAAGCCACCGTGCCTAAAGAGAATCCGACAAAGAAAAAGAGCAGGCTCAGTTTGCGATCGAACTTGTCCATGAAGAAAGAGGCGAAAAAGCCACTCAAACCCGCACTGAAAGTATAAGATGACACAAGGAGTCCGAACTGATGCGGATTGATCGAGAACATGCGCATCAGTTGCGGCCCCAGCGGCATCATGATCATGAAGTCGACGATAGAGCTGAATTGAATAGAAGCCAGAATGCCTAGGAGAATCTTTTCTTGTTTAGAAAACACGGCGGGGGTCCTTTTTGTTGACGCCATCTAAAGTAACCGATAATTCATTTCTATGGCAACAGTTTGGAAGTTTACAAAATTTGTGTTGGGTCTGGTCATCGTCATGGCTCTTCTGTGGGTGGTTGTGGCGAATTACAGTGTTATTTTTTCTA